>NZ_NKUI01000119.1 GCF_014845115.1 Methylorubrum zatmanii
CAAAAGTGAGTCAGAGCCCCAATTGGACGCCGATCAGGGGTCCCGTTCCGATGCCGTTTGACAATCCGGCGTTGAGACGATCCCGGGCCGGGTAGCGCTGTCCGGTGGGCGCGGGTCAAGCAACCTGCACGATCTCCGCGGCCGCGATCAGGTTGACCTGTCCGCTCCGCTCGCCGCGCATGCGCAGCAGGAACCCGCGCCGCAGGTAGGCGACGACCTCGTCCTCGCGCACGGCGATCTGGTTGGCGGCGTGGTGCTTGACCTTGCCGAGGGCCGGATCGGCCACTCGCAGAAGGCCGTCGCGGAAGCGGTGCGGCACGAAGCGCTCGCCGTCCGCAGCGATGCGCACGAGGTCTCCCGGTCCGCACGCCGTACCCGGGAGTGCGACGAGCGCAGGTTGCGGTGAGCTCGGTGGGTCAGTTCGTGCGATGGCAGCGGTGATGCCGGGGGTGGTCTCGGCATCACCGCCGATCAGTTTCCCGCCGCACTCCCGGTCGTGGCGAAGGGTGCGGGCGGCACGATGCCGGCCGGATCGAGGTCGAGCCCCCGCAGGCGCTGCCGAATCAGCTCCTCGCGCGCGGCGACGAACTCGGGCAGCGCGCCCACCTGCCAGAGCGCCGGATCCCTCGGGATCAGGTGCCGGTCGAGGAACGTCCCATCGCGGGTGCGCAGCCACTGCTCGAACGGCAGGTTGCTCTTCTCGAGGTTCTCGCGCACGAGCAGCAGCTCCAAGTTCCCGAGCCGGTTCACGCTGTCGAGGATGCGCTGGATCAGCGGCTCCGACAGGTTCTGCGCCATCAGCGCCTTCCGGTCGGCGAGCGAGCGCGGGATGATGTGGTCGACGTGGTGCGGCGTCGAACCCCAGGCCTGAGTGTCGTAGAGGAGCGACAGCGCCAGGAAGCAGGTGCGCTTCCCGTAGCCGACGTCGAGGACACCCTCGATGTTGTTGTCGTCGAATGCGATCGCCCGCCCGCGCGAGGCGAGCCCCTGCACGAGGGCGCGGTGGGGGAAGTCCCGCCCGTCCTTCAGCGCCTCCTGCAGGATCGCGCGCGCCGCGCCGATCGTCCGGTCGGAGCTGCCGCCGAACACGCCGTTCAGCAGGCTGCCGAGCAGCCACCGGTGGATATGCCGGGCGTTCGCCGCCTCAAACGGCGTCGTGCCGTCCAGGCTGCCGCCGCCGACCCCGTGGAGGTAGTAGGCGATCGGCAGGAGCGCGTTGAGCGACGTCAGCGTCTCCCCGTCGATGCCGAAGCGGTTCACGAGCCGCAGCGTCGCCACAAGGCTCGCCTTGATGCGCGTCCAGCTCGCCTCGATGCGGGCGAGGTTGGAGGTCGTGAAGTTGGCGACCTTGTAGCGCTGGTCCAGGTCGCAGAGCACGAGGCAGGACTTCATCACAAAATCCTTGTCGAGCCGGTTCTTCGCGCCGAGCCCCTCGTTGAGGTGGTCGACGAAGCCGTAGATCTCTTGGCGGGCGCTGACGCCCTGCCACTGCGCGGTGATCATCGACAGGAGGAGGTCGGACTTGCTCAGCTTCGTTCCGCCGTCGTTGGCGCGGATGAAGATATCGAGCACGCGGTCGTAGGATTGGTCCTTCTCCGTGTAGTAGGCGATGACCTCGTCCTTCCACACCATGCGGTAGAGCCGGTCGAGGGTCTTCTCGACGATCCTGCCCTGCGCCTTCGTGGACGCGTCGGGCAGGGCATCGACCACCTCGTCTCTCAAGCGATCGAAGGCATCGTCGCCGATGCAGTCGAGGATGCGCCCGACCTTGAACCAGTGGTGCCGTGCGTCGCTCTTCGGCTCCGTCTCGAAGAAGCGCAGGCCGTAGGTGATGCCGAGGTCCTCGTCGTCGGACACCGCGTCGTCGACCGCAGGGTCCTTGAGAAGATCGAGGTAGAGGCGCTGCCTGCTCCAGGCGTCGGGGTTGTGCCGCCGGCCGTACCTGGCGCGCACCGAGTACGTGCCGCGCAGGCCGATAAGCAGCGAGGTCAGGCGCTGCTGCCCGTCGAGCACGAGCTTGACGTCGCGTCCATCGGGCTCGGCCATCTCGTTGTGGGTGTCGCCGTGGCGGAAGTTCTCGATGAACTTGTAGATCTCCCAGTCGGCCCGACGCTCGGGCCGGATCTCCCAGAACAGGAAGGAGGAGATCGGGTAGCCCTTCAAAAGGGAGTCGAACAGGGCGACGATCTGCTCGGGCTGCCAGACGTACGGTCGCTGTATGGCCGGCAGGAAGTAGCTGCGGTTGATGTCGTCGAGCACGCGGCCGATGGTGGACGAGACGTAGGACATGGCAGGAAGGTACGTTCGATGCGGAGGTGCGCCATGGGTGCCAAGGTTCGTGCATCGCGTCCATCGGACATCGTCGATTCAGGGTCCGTGTGGCTTCCCGGTAGTGCCTGAATCGGAGAGCCGAGTGCAGGTCGATCGCCCGCGCTAAAATCCAGGACGACAGGGTTGGGTGGGTCTGAGACGGTCCGCATCTGCGTGGCAAGACGCTGAAGCGAAGATCTCTTCCTCTCCCTCCCGCGATCCTCTCAGTCCTCTGGTGGTGAGCTCGGATATCGCCGTGCCGGGGGGGCATGCGCACCGTAGGTGCGCGACGACCGGCCCT
>NZ_NKUI01000012.1 GCF_014845115.1 Methylorubrum zatmanii
CGCGCCGAATTCGGCGCGTGGATTCGATGGTTGGGCGGCACGAGATGCCGACGGCGGGGCTCGCGACCGCCGGCATCGCTGTTCGGTGTGGTGTCAGATTACCTCGACGCGAGTGCCGACCGAGGTGCGTTCGTAAAGATCGATCACGTCCTCGTTCATCATGCGGATGCAGCCCGAGGAGACGTTCTG
Organism: Methylorubrum zatmanii; assembly: GCF_014845115.1. Taxonomy (GTDB): domain Bacteria; phylum Pseudomonadota; class Alphaproteobacteria; order Rhizobiales; family Beijerinckiaceae; genus Methylobacterium; species Methylobacterium zatmanii. The sequence goes on from NZ_NKUI01000012.1 coordinate 190, forward strand.
CCCGATCGTATGCGGCTCGTTGGTGCCGTGGATGCGAAACAGCGAGGTGCCGAGATACATCGCCCGCGCGCCGAGCGGATTTCCGGGGCCGCCCGCCATGTGCCGCGGCAGGTCCGGGCGGCGGCGCAGCATCTCGGCGGGCGGCGTCCAATCCGGCCATTCCCGCTTCGCGGTGATCGTCTTGGTTCCGGTCCAGACGAAGCCCGGCCGGCCGACGCCGATGCCGTAGCGGATCGCCTGCCCCGCCGGCTGGATCAGGTAGAGAAACTTCGCGTTCGTATCGATGACGATGCCGCCGGGCCGGCCCGGCCCGTCATAGGCGACGACCTGACGGCTGAAGCGGGAATCGATCGCGCGCGCGACGGCGCTCGGCTCGGGGGCCTGCTGGATCGGCAGGGCCGCGAACCGGGCGCTCGGCTGCGGAGCGATGGCGGCGCGCGGCTCGGCCGGTGCGCCGTATCCATCGACGCCGATGGGGCGTGCCCGGCCCGTGCCCTCCCCGGTCATCAGAAATTCGATGAAGCCGCCGCCGTAGCGGCCGGGTTCGGCCTGAGCCGTCGCCCCTGCCGACAGCGCGACCACCATCGCGATCGACGCCATGCCCGACCTCGCCCGCATCCCACTCTCCCGCCCTTCACTCGTCGCGGGGACGGTCGCTCCGGCCTCGCCTGCGGGTGGTGAAGGAACGTGGTGAATCGCATCTGACGCCGATCGGCGCCCCCGCAAATCCCGGCGTGTCGTCAATGGACGGTAAAGGAGGCGGGATGAGGCTGGCCCGATGCAATCGGATGGATCTCCGCGGGGCGTCGAGAGGGGCCGCTTGCTGAACTTCTTTCAGTAAATCGAAACCACTGCGCGAGATTGTGGACCGAACCCAATCCGATCCGAAAGCCTGCCCGACCGATGATCACCAAGCGCTACCGCATCGAGGAGAGCCTGGGCCTTTCCGCTCCGGCGGTCGACGCTGCGGCGCCGATGTCGGAGACCAAGCCAAATCCGCGGCTCGACGAGATCCTCACCGCTATCAACGATCTGCGCCGGATTACGCAGGCGAGCGCGGGCGAGACCATCGAGGCCTGCCGCCGCGAACTCGGCGAAGCCTTCGCCATGCGCCATGAACTGGAGGTGATGAAGGAGGCGATCGCCCGGACCAAGCGCGAGATCGCCAGTCTTCACCGCTCGGAGAATCACGGCAAGGGCATGCGGCGGGTGGCCGGCGAGCTCGATGCCGTGGTCGAATCGACCGAACAGGCCACCTCGACCATCCTCGGGGCCCTGGAGAGGGTCGAAACCAACGCCAACATGATGCGCGGCATGCGCCTGACTCGGGCGGCGCAGCAGAATATCGATACAATCCTCGACAACGTCGTCAACGCCTACGAGGCCTGCAACTTCCAGGATCTGACCGGCCAGCGCATCAGCAAGATCGTCGGCGTGCTGAAATTCGTCGAGGAGCATCTCGACCGCGTGATCGAGGCCTGGAGCGGGCTCGACAGCTTCCGCGATATGTTGGAGGTCGATGCGGTGGCGGTGTCCGAGGATGACGAGAGCTCGCTCCTCAACGGCCCCAAGCTTCAGGACGACCCCGGCCACGTCGACCAGTCGGACATCGACGCCCTGTTCGATTGAGCGCCTGCGGCCGCGCGGCACTTCCAACCGGGATTCGCGCGGCCTACATCGGGGCCATGAGCCGCGCGACCCGATCCGCCTTCGACGACGTCCCGCCCGACGGCTTCGACGAGGACGAGAACGAGGCCCCCTCCCTCGACGAGGCGCCCGAGATCGATTTCGATTTCGAGCCCGGCGCCGTCAAGGCTGGCACCGAGATCATCCGCCGCTTCTGGACGACCCTGCCGACCTCGCCGGGCGTCTACCGGATGTTCGATGCCAAGGGCGACGTGCTTTATGTCGGCAAGGCCAAGAACCTGAAGGCCCGCGTCGGCTCCTATGCACGGGGGCAGGCGCATTCCAACCGCATCGCCCGCATGATCGCGCAGACGGCGGCGATGGAGTTCGTCACCACGGCGACCGAGACCGAGGCGCTGCTGCTGGAGGCCAACCTCATCAAGCAGCTGAAGCCGCGCTTCAACGTGCTGATGCGGGACGACAAGTCGTTCCCCTATATTCTGCTCACCGCCGACGGGCCGGCGCCGCAGATCGTCAAGCATCGCGGCGCCCGCCGCCGCAAGGGCAATTATTACGGCCCCTTCGCCAGCGTCTGGGCGGTCAACCGCACGGTCAACGCGCTGCAGCGCGCCTTCCTGATGCGAACCTGTTCCGACAGCTATTACGAGAACCGCACCCGGCCCTGCCTGCTCTACCAGATCAAGCGCTGTTCCGGCCCCTGCACCGGCGAGATCTCGCTTGAGGATTATGCCGGCCTCGCCGACAGCGCGCGCGCCTTCCTCTCGGGCAAGTCGAACGCGGTGAAGGACCGGATGCGCGAGGAGATGGAGCGCGCCTCCGAGGCCCTCGAATTCGAGCGCGCCGCCCGCTTCCGCGACCGCATCGCCGCGCTCTCAGCGATCCAGGGCAGCCAGGGCGTCAACACCCAGGGGGTCGAGGAGGCGGATGTGTTCGCCCTCGACGAGCAGGCCGGTCAGTTCTGCATCGAGGTGTTCTTCTTCCGCAACTTCCAGAACTGGGGCAACCGGGCCTACTTCCCCAAGGCCGACCGCTCGATGAGCGCCGACGAGGTGCTGGCCTCGTTCATCTCGCAATTCTATGACGACAAGCCCGCGCCGCGCCTGGTGCTGGTGAGCCACCCGATCGAGGATGCGGAGCTCGTGGCCGCCGCCCTGTCGAGCCGGGTCGAGCACCGGGTCGAGCTGCACCAGCCGCAGCGGGGCGAGCGGAAGAACCTCGTCGATTACGCCCAGCGCAACGCCAAGGAGGCGCTCGGGCGCCGACTCGCGGACACCGCTTCCCAGGGCAAGCTGCTCACCGCCCTCGGACAGGCCTTCGGCCTCGACAAGCCGCCACGCCGGGTCGAGGTCTACGACAACTCGCACATTTCCGGCACGGCGGCGGTCGGCGGCATGATCGTCGCCGGCCCGACCGGCTTCATGAAGACGCATTACCGCACCTTCAACATCAAGTCGGAGGAACTGACGCCGGGCGACGATTTCGGTATGATGCGCGAGGTGCTGACCCGCCGCTTCAAGCGGCTCGCCAAGGAGGCGCCGCGCACGCCGAAAGAGGCGGAAGTAGGCGAGCCGCAGGCCGCCGCCGAGGGGCAGGCGGTGCCTCCGGCGACGGAAGCGCTGCCCGACGATCCGGATGCCTTCCCCGCTTGGCCCGACCTCGTGCTGATCGATGGCGGCGCCGGGCAATTGGAGGCCGCCCGCGCCTCCCTCGCCGAGATCGGCGTCATCGACGTGCCGCTGGTCGGCATCGCCAAGGGCCGCGACCGCGATGCGGGCCGTGAGACCTTCTTCGTGCCTGGCCGCACCCCGTTCAAGCTGCCGCCGCGCGATCCCGTGCTCTACTTCGTGCAGCGCCTGCGCGACGAGGCCCACCGCTTCGCCATCGGCACCCACCGGGCGCGGCGCAAGCGCGAGATGACGAGAAACCCCCTCGACGAGATTGCCGGCATCGGCCCCACTCGCAAGCGGGCGCTGCTGCACCATTTCGGCACCGTGAAGGCCATCCAGCGGGCGGCGCTCGAAGATCTCGCCAAGGCACCGGGCGTGAACGCAGCCACCGCACGGGCGGTCTACGATTTCTTCCACGCCAATGCCTGAGCCGGATTCCGTGTCGACCGATCCCGCGCTAGATCCAGCGATGGCCTCCTTGCCCGACCCGTCGCCGACGCGGTTGACGCCCCAACCGCCGCATGGTTTCACCCCACCGATGAACGCCGTCCTTCCCCGCCGTCGGTCGCAGGCTTGGACGCTCGCGAACTGCCTGACCTATGGCCGCCTCGTGGCGGTTCCGGTGGTGGTCATCCTACTGTTCTGGCCCGACGAGATCGGTGCCCGCTTCGCCGCCTTCGGCGTCTACGTGGCGGCCGCGATCACCGATTATCTCGACGGCTACGTCGCCCGTGCCTGGGCGCAGAGTTCCGCCCTCGGACGGATGCTCGATCCCATCGCCGACAAACTCCTGGTCGCGGCCTGCCTGCTGATGCTGGCGGCCGACCGCACCATCGCGGGCGTCTCGCTCTGGGCCGCCATCGTCATCCTGTGCCGCGAGGTGCTGGTCTCCGGTCTGCGCGAGTACCTCGCGGAGTTGAAGGTCGGCCTGCCGGTGAGCCGCATCGCCAAGTGGAAGACGACGGTGCAGCTCATCGCCCTCGGCTTCCTCGTCGCCGGTCCGGCGGGCGAGACCCTGATCCCCGGCAGCCTGACGGCGGGCATCGTCCTGTTGTGGCTCGCCGCCGCCCTGACGCTCTATACCGGCTGGGACTATATGAGGGCCGGGATCCGGCACGTGATCGACGATCCGCGCTGATCGTTTGGATGTTGGGTCAGTGCCTCGGGCTGGCCCTGGGAACCGTTGAGATGAAGCTCGTCTATTTCGCCTGGGTGCGCGAGCGTGTCGGCAAGCCCGACGAGACGGTGACGCCGCCCGAGGGCATCGCCACCGTCGCCGATCTGATCGGATGGCTGAAGACCCGGGGCGAGGAATACGCCTACGCCTTCGAGAACGAGGGGGTTGTGCGCACGGCCATCGACCGGGTCCACGCCAAGCCCGGCGCTGCGATCGCGGGCGCGCGGGAAATCGCGTTCTTTCCGCCGATGACGGGCGGTTAGAGCATTTTCCGCGGAAGCGGTTGCCGGTTCCGCGAGAGACGATGCTCTAACCCGTCAGAGGCTGTTCGATCGATAAGGTCAGCACGCCTCCTCATCCTTCGAGGCCGCTGTGCGGCACCTCAGGATGAGGAGGCGTGCTGGATGAAGCCGTGGCTCGGTTCGCCTGCGTCGCAAGCGCCGCGTCAGCTCAATGCGTCCCGGAACGCGGTCAGGTTCGAGCGCATCATCTCGAGATAGCCCGGCGCCGGCCCGTCCGGTCCGCTCAGGGCATCGGAATAGATCCGGCCGCCGACCTTGGCCCCGCTCTCGCGGGCGATCTGCTGCATCAGCCGGGGATCGGCGATGGTCTCCACGAAGACGGCCGGCACCTTGTCCCGGCGGATCTGGCGGATGATACGGGCCACATCCTTCGGCCCGGCCTCGCTGTCCGTCGAGATGCCCTGCGGCGCCAGGAAGCGCATGCCGTAGGCGGCGCTGAAATAGCCGAAGGAATCGTGCGTGGTGATGATGCGGCGGCGCTCGGCGGGAATGGTCTGCAGGGTCGTGCGGATCTCGCCCTCCAGGGCGTCGAGCTTGCGCGTATAGGCGGCGGCGTTCTCGGCGTAGAGCGCCGCGTGGGCGGGGTCGGCGGTGGAGAGGCCGTCGCGGATGTTGGCGACGTAGAGCTTCACGTTCGCCACGCTCTGCCACGCATGGGGATCGGCGTGGTCGCCGTGGTCGTGACCGTGCTCGTCGTCGTGATCGTGGCTGCCGGCGATGGTCGTCACCCCCTTCGAGGCGACGATCACCGGTGCCTTGGTGCCGGAGGCCTTGATCAGGCGCTCGATCCAGCCTTCGAAACCCAGGCCGTTGACGACGACGAGATCGGCCTCGGCCACGCGGCGGGCATCGCCGGGCGTCGGCGCATAGCCATGGGCGTCGGCATCCGGCCCGACGAGGCTCGTCACCGAAACCCGCTCGCCCCCGACCTGGGCGATGAGATCGGCCAGGATCGAGAAGGTCGCCACCGCCTTCAGCTTCGCCTCCGCCGCCATTCCCGGTGCGAGGCCGAGCAGCACCAGGATGATGGCCGCGAACCCTCGCGTGACGTGCCGTCCCATACCGAAAACTCCTTCGTTCGGCAGGGTTCATAATGTAACATTATCACATCGCCAAGGCGCAGGACGCCAAACATGGACAAGCTTTCATGTTCGGGAAACAAGCCGGCATCGTCCTGAAACACCCCGGATATGTCCGCTGCGCACTCTCCTTGGCATCGGGGCAGCTGAGCCCCTTTCGATGGAGCGGCTCCATGACACGCAAACGGGTGACGGGTTTTCTGCTGGTCGGCCTGACGGCTCTCGGTGCCGCGGGCATCGGGTCGGTGGCGGTACGGGCCGGCGAGCGCTGCGGACCCTTCGCGGAGGGAGGTCACCGGCACGGGCGTTGGGCGGCGCTCTCGGCCGAGGACCGGGCCGCCTTCACCGATGCCCGCGTCGCCGCCCTGCATGCGGGCCTCAAGCTGACGCCCGACCAGGAGAAGCTGTGGCCGCCGGTGGAGGGGGCGATCCGCGATCTGGCCAAGCAGCGGGACGCGCAACGCGAGGCCCGGCGGGAGCGCGGCCGGATGACGGAGGATGCGCCGGGGGCCCTGCGGGCCATGGCGGATGCGGCCACCGCCCGGGGCGAGGCCCTGCGCAAGCTTGCCGACGCCACCACGCCGCTCTTCGCCACCCTGGATGACGGGCAGAAGCGCCGCGCCATGGTGCTCGCCCGGCCCATGCGTCCGCATGGCGGCCCTCACAAACACTGGCACCGTCAAGGACCCGGCGGCGACGAGTGATTTCCCGGCGCGCTTGATCCGCGCGCCGCGCGGCGGCAAACACCGCGGGCCCCGGCGCTTCCGCCGGGGTCAGCATCGAAAACGGTACAGAATGGCGCGTCGGCCGCTCCTGAGGGGCGATACCCTTCCCCTGCTCGGGCGGCTCTGGCGGGAATGGCTGTCCCCTCACCGGGCCACGCTCGCGGTGGTGCTGGTGCTCATCACCATCGTCGGCGCCGCGACGGGACTTTACCCGGCCCTGATCAAGGCCGCCTTCGACGCCTTCGACCACAAGGATACCGGGGCGCTGGCCTACGGCCCCCTCATCGTCATCGCCGTCACGTCCGTGCGCGGCTTCGCTCTGTTCGGTCAGACGGTGCTGACCAACCGGGTGGTGACGCGGGTCGAGGCCGACATGCAGGCGGCGCTCTACGGCCACCTGATCGATGCCGACCTGGCCCAGCTCGGCCGCGAGAGCCCGGCGGCCTTCACCCAGCGCTTCACCACCGACTTCGCCTTCATCAAGGAGGCGCTGACCCGGATCTCGACGGTGCTGCTGCGCGACATCGCCATGCTGGTGGCGCTGGTGATCGCCCTGATCTGGATGGACCCGCTGCTGACGCTCGCCGCCGCGGTCACAGTTCCGCTCATCGCCGGGCCCGTCAACCGCATCGGCAAGAAGCTGCGCCACGTCTCGACCACGACGCAGGAACAGATGGGGGCCACCGCGAGCCTCATCACCGAGAGCCTGCAGGGCGCCCGCGTCGCCAAGACCTACGGCCTCGAAGGCTACCTGAAGGGCCGCGCGGCGGGTGCGCTCGACGAGGTGCGCCGCCTCAAGATGAAGGCCGCCAATGCCCGGGGTCGGCTCGATCCGCTGATGGAGATCGGCGGCGGCCTCGCCGTGGCCGGCGTGCTGGTGCTGGTGGGGCAGCGCGTCATGTCCGGTGACCGCACCGTCGGGGATTTCACAGGTTACGTCGCGGCTTTGTTGCTCGCCGCGCAGCCGGCGCGGGCGCTCGGCACCCTCAACGCCATCCTTCAGGAGGCCGCCGCCGCGCTGACCCGCTACTTCGCGCTGATGGACGAGCAGCCGACGATCCGCGAGGCACCGCAGGCGCGTTCTCTGACGGTGACGCGGGGCGAGATCCGCTTCGAGGGCGTGCATTTTCGCTATCGCGCCGATGCCCCGGCCCTGGAGGGCATCGATCTCCTGGTGCCGTCCGGCTCGACCACCGCCCTGGTCGGACGCTCCGGCTCCGGCAAATCCTCGCTCCTCAATCTCGTCCCGCGCCTGCACGACGTCACCGCCGGCCGCGTGCTGATCGACGGCACCGACATCCGGGACGTCACCCTGGCATCTTTGCGCGCGGCGGTGGCGGTGGTGTCGCAGGAGGTCGTGCTGTTCGACGACACCATCGCCGCCAATATCGGCTTCGGCCGTCCGGGTGCCTCGCGCGCGGAGATCGAGGCGGCGGCCCAGGCGGCGGCGGCCCACGGCTTCATCACCCGGCTCGCCGAAGGCTACGAGTTCCAGGTCGGCCCGAGCGGCGGCCGGCTCTCCGGCGGCGAGCGCCAGCGCATCTCCCTGGCCCGCGCCTTCCTCAAGAACGCGCCGATCCTCCTTCTCGACGAGGCGACCTCCGCGCTCGATTCGGAGTCGGAGCATCTCGTGCAGGAGGCCCTGGAACGGCTGATGCGAGGCCGCACCACCCTCGTCATCGCCCACCGCCTCTCGACAGTGCGCGAGGCCGACCGGATTGCGGTGATGGAGGCCGGCCGGGTGATCGAGCTCGGCCGACACGACGAATTGGTGGCCGTCGGCGGCACCTATGCGCGGCTGCACCGGCTGCAATTGTCGGACGATACCGGGTCGGCGCGGTCCGACGCCGCCTCGGCCTGATATCCTCCGGCACGAAACCGGGGACTTGCCGCCACCGATTCCGCTCTCGCGCGTAGACGCTGGAGCGTGACGGGGGCGGCGGATGAGATCGGAAGACTTCGGTACGACGCGGGAGGGCGAGAAGGTCACCCGTCATACGCTGGCCCGCGATGGGATCCGTGTGCGGGTGATCGATTTCGGTGCCGTGGTCACCGCCATCGAGGTGCCGGATCGGCAGGGACGCTGCGCCAACGTCGTCCTCGCCCTCGACACGGTCGAAGGCTACGAGACGGTGAGCCCACATTTCGGCGCGATTGCCGGGCGCTTTGCCAACCGCATCGCCGGCGGCCGCTTCACCCTCGATGGCCGGACCTATCGGCTTCCGATCAACGAGCCGCCCAACACCATGCATGGCGGCCCGCGGGGATTTGCCAAACGTCTCTGGCAGGTCGCTTCGGCCGACGAGACGAGGCTGGCGCTGAGGCGGCTTAGCCCGGACGGCGAGGAAGGGTTTCCGGGCGATCTCGCGGTGGAGGTGGTCTACAGCCTTCCCGAGGCCGGCTCTCTGCGCATCGATTACAAGGCCACGACCGATCGCCCGACGGTCGTGAACCTGACCAATCACAGCTACTTCAATCTCGCCGGCGAGGGCGCGGGCGACGTGCTGGACCATGTCGTGCGGATCGAAGCCGACGCCTATACGCCGACCGACGCGACGCAAATTCCGACCGGTGCCATCGCTCCGGTCGCCGGCACGCCCCTCGATTTCCGTGAACCGGCGCGCGTCGGCGCCCACATCCGCGAGGGTCATCCGCAGATCGTCATCGCCAAGGGCTACGACCACACCTTCGTGCTGCGCGGCCCGGACGGAGATCTACGCCCGGCGGCCTCCTGCCACTGCCCGGCGAGCGGCCGGCGCCTTGAGATCGCGACGACCCAGCCGGCGCTCCAGCTTTATACCGGCAACAATCTCGACGGGACGCTGGTCGGACCTTCGGGGCGAACCTACCGCTCGGGCGACGGGATCTGCTTCGAAACACAAGGGTTTCCGGACGCGCCGAATCACCCGCACTTTCCGAGCGCTGTTCTGCGGCCGGGGCAGGTGTTCACGGCGAGCACGCTCTACCGATTCTCGGTTGCCTGAACGACGTGGCGGGGTGAAGCCTCAGCCGGCGAGGCGAGCGCCGGTCGGACGGTCGGCGCCCCAGATCTTCTCAAGGTTGTAGAAGCCACGCACCTCGGGCCGGAAGATGTGGACGAGGATGTCGCCCGCATCGATCAGAACCCAATCGCAGGCCGGCATGCCCTCGACGCGGGCATTGCCGAAACCCTTGGCCTTCATTTCCTGGATGATCTTGTCGGCGATCGAGCCGACATGGCGCTGAGAGCGGCCCGACGCGATGATCATCGTGTCGGCGAGCGAGGTCTTGCCGGCGAGATCGATCTCGACGGTCTCCTCTGCCTTCATCTCGTCGAGGCATCCGAGGGCGAGGGCCTTCAGGGCCTCCGAGGTATCGGTCACGGGGTCGGAGCTGACGGCTCCTTGGGCGATGTGTGCGGACAGGGTTTCGGTTCCCGGCAATCGGTTTTGCGGCGAAGCCGCCACTTGCCGAAATTGGCGGCTTTCGTCCCGCTTTTCAAGCGGGCTGAGCGCCCTAACGCGTCGGCGCCCGCGCGCTTTCGGCCGTGTCGGCGGCAGAATTCGGCACTCTGTTGCGCAAAGCGGTCGAGGAAAGCTCGGAACGGGGCCCGTGCAGGAAGGTCCAGGCGGGGGGATGGCGGGAGGCGAGCGAGGATGCTTCCGCCTCCGGTACCCGGTCCGCGGCGAAGGCCTGGGCCGCCCTCGCCGCAGGAGCGGTCAGGGTATGGCCCGGCCGGTCGATCACCGCGACCGGCACCAGTTCCATGATCTCCTCGAAGCTGCGCCAGCGATGGAAGCTGCCGAGCGAATCCGCTCCCATGATCCAGACGAAGCGCAAGCCCGGCCGCCGCCGCACCAGCCAGCGCAGCGTGTCGATGGTGTAGCGGCTGCCGATCATCGCCTCGAAACCGGTGACGGCGATGCGGGGGTCGGAGGCCAGCGTCCGGGCCTGCGCGACCCGCGCCTGCAGCGGCGCCAGGGCGCCGCGATCCTTCAGCGGATTGCCGGGCGTCACCAGCCACCACACCCGGTTCAGCCGCAGGCGCCGGAGGGCGGTCCGGCTGACATGGAGGTGGCCGGCATGGGCCGGGTTGAACGAGCCGCCGTAGAGGCCGATCCGCAGGCCCGGGGCCGCCGGCGGCAGAGCGTCGTCGCGCAGGGGAAACGCTTTCAGCGCGTCACGGCCGTGTCTGGCCGCTGCCGTGGACCCGGTACTTGAAGGTGGTGAGCTGTTCGACCCCCACCGGTCCACGGGCATGCATGCGGCCGGTGGCGATGCCGATCTCGGCGCCGAAGCCGAACTCGCCGCCATCGGCGAACTGGGTCGAGGCATTGTGGACTACGATCGCCGAATCGACCTCGTTGAGGAAGCGGGTGGCGGCCTCGGTGTCGTCGGTGATGATCGCGTCGGTGTGGTGCGAGCCGTTGGCCTCGATATGGGCGATGGCCGCATCGAGCCCATCGACCACCTTCGCCGAGATGATCGCGTCGAGATACTCGGTGCGCCAATCCGTGTCGGTGGCGGGGCTCACCCGCGGGTCGGTGGCCTGGGTCGCCGCGTCGCCGCGGATGGCGCAGCCGGCTTCGAGCAGGGCCTCGACCAGCGGCTTGAGATGGGTTTTTGCCACGGCCGCATCGACGAGAAGCGTCTCGGCGGCGCCGCAGATGCCGGTGCGGCGCATCTTGCTGTTCACGAGCAGGGTACGGGCCATGGCGAGGTCGGCGCCCTCGGCCACGTAGACATGGCAGATGCCGTCGAGATGGGCGAAGACCGGCACCTTGGCCTCTGCCTGGACCCGCTCGACGAGGCTGCGCCCGCCGCGGGGCACGATCACGTCGACGCAGCCGCCAAGGCCGGTGAGCATCAGCCCCACCGCCGCCCGGTCGCGGGTCGGCACGAGCTGGATCGCATCGGCGGGCAATCCGGCGCGGGTGAGGCCCTCGCTCATCGCCTGGGCGATGGCCGTGGCCGTACGGTGCGAATCCGAGCCGGCCCGCAAGATCGCCGCGTTGCCGGCCTTCAGGCAGAGCGCACCGGCATCGGCCGTGACGTTCGGACGGCTCTCGAAGATGACGCCGACCACGCCGAGCGGCACCGAGATGCGCTCGATCAGCAGGCCGTTCGGCCGCTCGAAGGCAGCGAGCTGGCGGCCGACCGGATCGGCTAGGCTCGCCACCTTCTCCACCGCTTCGGCGATGGCCGCGACCCGGCCCTCGTCCAGGGTCAACCGGTCGAGGATCGCCTTGCTCAGCCCGGAGGCCTCGGCGGCGGACACGTCCCGCGCATTCTCTCGCAGGATCGCCGGGGCGCTGGCGCGGATCTGGTCGGCGATGGCGCGCAGGGCCAGATCCTTGGTCTGCGCCGGGGCGAGCGCCATTGCCCGGCTCGCGGCACGGGCGCGCCGGCCGATACCGGCCATCAGGGTCGGGAGGTCGTCGGAATCCGCAAAATCGGACTTGAGGTTCAGGACAGGCACGATCCCGCTTCCCGTCTGGCGCCAAGAGGACGGCGCGATTGCGCAATCGCATGCATATGCACGTTCACAGGTCCGATTGCACGTCGCTGAGCCGTCGAACAAGCTCGGATGTTGGTGTTCGGCGGCTGCCGCAGGAACGATCCGGGATCAGCTTCCGATCATCGCGAGGTCGTCACGGTGGATCATCTCGGTGCGCCCGGCCTGGACCGAGGCGGCGGCGATCTCACGGCTGGAACGGCCGATGATGCCGGCGGCGTCGATGCTGTCATAGGCCACCAGTCCGCGCCCGAGGATGCGTCCGTCCGGACCGCGGATGAGCACGGCATCGCCCTTGGCGAAGCTGCCCTCGATCGCGGTGACCCCCACCGGCAGCAGGCTCGCCCCGCCTTCGAGCGCGCGGGCCGCGCCGGCATCGACGACGAGCGTGCCGGAGGTCTCCAGCGCACCCGCGATCCAGGTCTTGCGGGCTGCCGTCGGCGTCGAGCCCGACAGGAACCACGTGCAGCGCCCGCCCTCGCGGATGGTCCGCAGCGGATTCTTGGCCCGTCCGTCGGCGATGACCATGTGGGTGCCGCCGCTCGCGGCGATCTTGGCCGCCTCGATCTTGGTGCGCATGCCGCCACGGGACAGTTCGGAGGCGGGCCCGCCGGCCATCGCCTCGATCTCCGCCGTCACCCGCTCGACCACCGGCAGATGCCGGGCCTGCGGATCGCTGTGCGGCGGCGCCGTGTAGAGGCCGTCGATGTCGGAGAACAGCACCAGCACATCGGCGCCGATCATCGTGGCGACACGGGCGGCCAGCCGATCGTTGTCGCCGTAGCGGATCTCGGCGGTGGCCACCGTGTCGTTCTCGTTGACGACCGGGACCGCGCGCACTTCGAGCAGCTTCTGCATCGTGGCGCGGGCATTGAGGTAGCGGCGGCGCTCCTCGGTGTCCCTCGGCGTCACCAGCACTTGGCCGGCCACGATGTCGTGATGGCCCAGAGCCTCGGTCCAGTAGCGGGCGAGCGCGATCTGGCCCACGGCGGCCGAGGCCTGGCTCTCTTCCAGGCGCAGGGCGCCGGGGGGCAGCCCGAGGACCGTCCGCCCCAGGGCGACCGCGCCGGAGGACACCACGACGACGTCGACACCGCGCCCGTGCAGGTCGGCGACATCCTCGGCCAGCGCGGCGAGCCATGCGTGGCGCAAGCGCCCTTGCCCCCGGTCCACGAGGAGGGCCGAGCCGACCTTGATGACGACGCGGCGAAATTCTTCGAGGGCGGGCGGACGAACCACATTCATGCGGAAGTCGTTTCGGTGGTCGTGAGCGGGATCGAAGGGGCGGTGCCGCATGCCGGCACTCCGGCTCTGTGCATGAAGCGGCCGGACTTGGCCAGATCCTTGCTGCGCATGCGAGCCCCACGGGGGTGGGCTGCAGGATCGTAGCGCGCGATGGTCTCAAAGCGAATTTATACCTGAGATCGATTAACTCATATTAACTGCGTTGGCCCAGGGAGAAGCGCCGAGACGACAATCGGCCGAGGGGCCCACGTGTCTCTACGTACCGGTTCTTGAGGGAGGACCCGTTGCCAGAAAGCGCCTTGCGCGGCCGTCGCCTGCTCGTGGTCGAGGACGATTATTTCTGGGCCGACGAACTGAGCCAGGGTCTGAAGCGTGTTGGAGCCGTGGTTCTCGGGCCTGCCGCGAGCGTCGATGCGGCCGGGGCCTTTCTTCAGTCGCAGCCTGACACCGACGGGGTGATCCTCGACATCAATCTCAGGGGTGAACGGTCCTACCCCATCGCCGACCTGCTGCTCGCCCGGGGCGTGCCGTTCATCATCATGACCGGCTACGACATGGAAGCACTGCCGGCCGGCTACGCCGCCGTTCCCCGGCTCGAAAAACCGGTCGCCCTCGATGCCGTGGTCCAGGCGGTGGAAAGGCTGCTGACGCCCGGCTGAGCCCGGGCGCTCACTCCGCCTCGTGCAGCAGGCGTTCAGCCACGATCTTCACCGGCGGCCGCCGGCTGATCAGCACGGCGAACCGCGATTGTTCGGGATCCGTCTCGAAGCGGGTACGCAGCCAGGCGACGAGGAACTTGAGATATTCGGCGCCGAGGAGACGCGTCGCCGCCGGATCGGCCCACCAGCGCTCGATCTCGAGCCCCTCCGTGACGACGGGATAGGGGATCACGGTCTCGCCCGCGTTCAGGGCATGGCGCAGCTCTACCAGGGTGCGGGGCATGTGGTAGCTCGATGTCACCACCGCGACGGTGCCGAAGCGGTGGCGACGCATCCAGCGCCTTGTCTCGATGGCGTTGCCGATGGTGTTGCGGGCCCGGTAATCCAGATCGACGCAGCAGGAAATCCACTGCTCCTGCGCGGGGTTGAGCCGTATGATCTCCTCGCGCGTGGTCCGCTCGTTCACGCCGGAGATCAGCAGCCGCTTTCCGCGACCGCCCGCGAGCAGATCGATGGCATCGCCGATGCGCTGCGCGCCGCCGGTCATCGCGACGATTCCGTCCGCCCCGTCGAGGCTCGGCCTTTCGGCGCGTTCGACCTCGGCGACGAAGGCGAGAAAGCCGCCGGCCAGCACGAGCACACCGATCACGGCGAGGCCGAGGATGGCCCGAAGCAACCAAGCCCTCCGGCGCGGGGGAGCGTCACTCATTCCCGTGCCGGCCGCCATCGCGGAGCGGATCGGGTCTCGGCTCGACAGATCCGCCCAGAGCCAGCCGAACGCTTCCGAGGAGGCGTCTCGGGGCGTGTTCCCAGGGTGCCGGCCCGGGCCGGCCGCCTGTCGGCGGGGCACTCGCGGAAGCATGACGAACGGAACAGCGGCTCATGACGATTTCGTGCCGGGAAAGTCTCGGCCCACGAGAGTTGATGAAAGGTTAACGCGACAGGCGGAGTTTCCTTTTAGCGAAGGAAGCGACGGACGGTGACCCGCGACACCGCCGCCGTGACGAGGGAGGCGATCACGCCGATGAACACGATCATCGCGTAGCCGCGCCAGCTGATCTGAAACGTCCCGAACAGGGCCTCGATCTCCTCTCCCGTCGGGCCGGAGCGGGACATCCGCGCCAGCAGGCCGGCCAGGGCGCAGGTGAGCAGCGCGGCGCCGGCGCCGAAGGCCCCTCCCCTGAGCCCGAGGCGGAAGAAGCGGCTCTGAAACGCCTTGGCGATGTAGTCGTCGTCGGCGCCGACGAAGTGCAGCACCTCGACCACTTCCCGGTTCCCCGCCATGGCGCCGCGGGTGGCGAAGACCACGGCGAGGCCGGCCGCCAGCAGCACCAGGACGACGATGCCGATGCCGATCCCGGCGAAGGTGTTGGCCATGGTCGAGAGGCGCTGTAGCCAGAGCGCGTGGTCGTCGAGGCTGGCCACCCCCGGCAGGGCTTCGGTGAGGGTCGTGCGCAGGGCCTTGAGATCGGGCTGCCCGTCGCTCGACAGGGTGAGGGCGATCAGCCGCGGCACCGGCAGGTCGGACAGGTCGAGCCCGCTGCCGAGCCACGGCTCTAGCAACCGTTCCGACTCGCCCTTGGAGAACACCCGCGCGGACGCGATGCCCGGCGCCGCGCGGGCGAGGCTTTCCGCCCGCTTCACATCCGCCTCGATGTCGCGCCCGGCTCCCGGACGGATCTGCACCGTGACTTCCTGCGCGACGCTGCTCTGCCACTGGCCGGCGCTGGAGACGGCGATCTCGGCCGCGCCGGCACAGAGCGCGGCGAGGAAGGTGAGGATGGCGATGACGGCCGCGAGCGCGCGGCTCGCCGCCGAGTCGGTCGGCACCAGGGGCGCGTTCCGGCGCAGGTTGACCGGCAGCGGCGGCTCGGTGGTGGACGGGGCGACCCTGGCGGCGCCCTGGGTCGGGGAGTGCACCTCGCTCATGGGCCCTCCACCCGCAGGCGGCCTTCGGAGAGCACCATGCGGCGCGCCTCGACCAGATCCATCAGGCTGAAATCGTGGGTGGCGATCACCACCGAGGTGCCGAGCCGGTTCAGTTCCATGAACAGCCGCAGCAGGCGCCGCGCCAAGCTCGGATCGACGTTGCCGGTCGGCTCGTCGGCGAGCAGCAACTCCGGCCGGGCGATCAGGGCACGGGCGATGGCCGCGCGCTGCTTCTCGCCGCCGGAGAGCAGCGGCGGCAGGACGTGCATGCGCTCGCCCAATCCGACCCAGCGCAGCAGTTCGACCACCTCCGCCCGATAGCTCGTCTCGGCCCGCTCCTGCACCCGCAGGGGCAAGGCCACATTCTCGTAGGTGGTGAGGTGATCGAGCAGGCGGAAATCCTGGAACACCACGCCCATCCGGCGGCGCAGGCCGGTGAGGGCGTCGTTGGAAATGCCGCTGACCTCCTTGCCGAACACCGAGACGAGGCCGCGGGTCGGGCGCGCCGAGAGCAGGATCAGGCGCAGCAGCGTCGTCTTGCCCGCCCCCGAGGGGCCGGTGAGAAACTGGAACGAGTGCGGCGCGATCTCGAAGCTCACATCGGACAGGATCTCCGGCCCGAGGCCGTAGCGCATGCCGACGCTCTCGAACCGGACAACGGGCTCCTCCGCGCCGGACAGGAGGCTGCCCGTGTTCTTCCCAGCCGACAAGGCCCGTTCACTCCACGCTTCGTCTTCGAGGCCGGTGGGGATCCGCCGAGGATCCTCCGCGGATCGGCTCCTGCATCGTCGTTTTCCCGAAAGCCGGAAACCACCTTTCGGCACGATGCGCTAGCCGCGAGAGGCTTCACGGCCGGTTAACCCTAAACGGGGAGAACGTTTGTGTCCTTTTCGCGAGCGCGGCAACCCGCTGCCGGGACCTGAACCCAACGCGGCCTCCGTCGCCATGCTGATCGTCTGCCCGGCCTGCGCCAGCGAGTATCGCATCGATGCCGAGCGTGTCGGAACGGCGGGGCGCTCGGTGCGCTGCGCTGCCTGCCGCGAGACGTGGTTCATCTCCTCCGACGAAGTGACCACCGCCCTGTTCGAGGAGATGGAGGCGGCCGAGGAAGCGGCCGCGCCCGCCCCGCCTGAACCCGAGCCTGACCCGGTGCCGGTCGCTGCACCGGCCGAGGACCCGCCGCGCCGCCCGCGTCCGGTCGCGACGAAGAACCGCAAACGCAAGAAGCCGGTGCGCCGGCTCTCACCCGCTTTGGCTGCCGGCATCGCCGCCGCCGTGGTCCTGCCGCTCGCCCTGCTCGGTCGGGTCGGAATCGTGCGGGCGATGCCGCAGACCGCCGGCCTGTTCGCGGGGATCGGCCTGCCGGTGAACCTGCGCGGCATCGACATCAGGGACATCGCCGCCTTCCAGGTTCCGGCCGAGGGCGGCAATCCCGCACGGCTCGAGGTGGAGGGAGACATCGTCGGCGTGGCCCGCGAGCGTGTCCCGGTCCCGCCGATCGAGGTCGAGGTGCGCGACGCGGCCGGGCAGCCGCTCTATCGCTGGAGCGTTCCGGGCCCGCGCGCCGCCCTGGAGCCGAGCGAGCGGGCCCGTTTCAAGGCGAGCCTGTCGGCGCCGCCGGAGAAGGGGCGTCAGATCGAGGTGCGCTTCGCCACCGGGCCGGCCTCGACGGAGGTGCGCGCCGAGGCGTCCCGGTGAGGGCCCCTCTCCGGCCGCGACGCAATCTTCCCCACAGAATCCAGCCCGCAGGAGCCAGGCCAAGGTTCGCGCGTCTCTGCTTTAGGTCCTTGTTTTAACGAGGTGTTTGACGCCGGACCGGGATTCGCCCCGGCAAAGAGCGCTCTGGCGGAGCCCGCAACGCATGGTATGGTGCGTGCACACTTGCCCTCCGCCGAAATCCGGCTTCGTCCGTTGCCGGTGGCGTTGTCTCAAGAAAGTTCTTCGGAAGCACCGAGCCGCATGAGCATCGCATCCAAACGCGTCCGCGTCCTGTTCGACGAGGCGGCCATCGCCAAGCGCAACGAGGAACTGGCCGCCGAGATCGTCGCGGCCAACCCCGAGAACCTGCTCGTCGTCGCGGTGCTCAAGGGCAGCTTCATGTTCGCCGCCGACTTGCTGCGCGCGCTCCACCGGGCCGGGCTCTCGCCGCAGGTCGAATTCGTCCACCTGTCGAGCTACCGCACCTCGACCGTCTCCTCCGGTCAGGTCGAGATCCTGCGCGACGTGCAGAGCGAGGTACGCGGGCGCGACGTGCTGCTGATCGACGACATCCTCGAATCCGGCCGCACCGTCGTCTTCGCCAAGGATCTCCTGATGGCCCGGGGCGCCAAGCGCGTGCTGACCGCCGTGCTGCTGGAGAAGCCGGGCAAGCGGGCGGTGACGATCGATGCGGATTTCGTCGGCTTCACCTGCCCCGACGTGTTCGTGGTGGGCTACGGCATGGATGCGGCCCACGCCTTCCGCCAGCTCCCCTTTGTCGGCCTCGTCGATTACGACAGCAGCGACGCGGACCTGTTCGGCGGCACCTGAGCGCGCCGGCTCGAATTCCCGATAAATCCGCGACACTTCCGTAGAATCGGCCGTCGAGGGAACTCCGTTGGCGCGGGATGCTTGACAGGCCGTGCGCCCGCGCAGTCACTCAAGCCACCTGATCGGCTTTTGTTTTGCATCGTCTTTACCAGACAAGCCGGTAGGCGCCTTTCGGGACGATGCTTGAGAGGAATGGGAGAGGACGTCCGGTCATGGCGCGCATCCTGCTCGTGGATGACGAGGATACGATACGCGGCTTCCTCAAGCGGGGGCTGGAGCTGGACGGTCACACGGTGATCACGGCCATCGACGGCAGCGACGGCCTGGACCGGCTCTCGGAATCCGCCGGCGGCTTCGACCTGATGCTGACCGACATCCGCATGCCGTTGATGGACGGCATCGCCCTCGCCCTCGCGGCCAAGCGCGATTATCCCGATCTGACGATCCTGCTGATGACGGGCTTCGCCGATCAGCGCGAACGCGCCCGCGGCCTCGATGCCATCGTGACCGACGTGCTGACCAAGCCGTTCTCCCTGGCCGATCTGCGCTCGACCGTGACGCGGGCCCTGGCGGCCTGACGCCGGTTCCGGTGACTCAGGCCGGAGACGGCATCGGCCAACCCGCACCGCTTCCGCGACTGGACGACGTCCCTTACCCGGAAGGGGAAAGATCGGATGTCGCCTCCGATGGTCAATTCATCTGCCAGATGGTCCCGTTCAACAGGCAGGCGAAGCTGACCCAGGCGGCGTAGGGCACGAGCAGCCACGCGGCGGCACGGTCGAAGCGCCAGGACAGGCGGATCGTCCACAGGATCATCGCCAGCATCGCCACCGCCACGATCAGGGCGAGGCCGAGTTCGTGGGCGGCGAAGAAAACTGGCGTCCAAGCGGCGTTGAGGGCGAGCTGTGCCGCGAAGGCCGCGAGCGCCAGCCACCATGCCCGGCGCGCCGGCCCCTGCACCGGCCGGGCCCCCAGCAGGCGCCACAGCGAGACGGCGATCATCGCGTAGAGGATGGTCCAGGCCAGCGGGAACACCCAGTTCGGAGGGTTGAAGGCCGGCTTCCGGATGGTCGTGTACCATTCCTCGATGTTCGCGCCGGTCGAGAGCGAGCCGATGGCCGTCACCAGGGCGACCGGCAGGATCGCGGCGGCGAGCCGGGGAAGCGGCGGCAGGGCCGGCCGCTCGGGGATGTCCAGGGCGCTCATGCGCTGTGCAAAGCTCCGTTCGTTATTTCCCTGCCTTGCCCGCCGGGACGGATTCGCTCAAGCCAAGGACCAATCCCGATAGCGGACGAGGTCATCCATGAGCCGGTCCAACGCGCCCCACGGCGATCCGGATGCAGTGCAGCCCGCGCATCCTGATCTGTCGCCTGAGGAATGGACCCCGCGCACGCTGGCGGCCCAGGCGCTCGGGCGGATCGAACCCGTGACGCGGGCGGTGGTGCCGCCGCTCCATCTCTCGACCACCTATCTGCGCGATCCCGACAACGCCTATCGCTCCGGCTTCTCCTATGCCCGGCCGGACAACGCCACGGCGCGGGAGGCGGAGGACGTGATCGCCGCCCTCGAACGGGCTGAGGCCGGGTCCCTGCTGTTCAGCTCCGGCATGGCCGCGGCGGCGGCCGTGTTCTGCGCCCTGGAGCGCGGCGACCACGTGGTGGCGCCCGAGGTGATGTATTGGGGCCTGCGACGCTGGCTGCGCCAGGAGGCGCCGCGCCTCGACCTCACGGTCGATTTCGTCGCGATGGAGGATCCGGACGCGGTGCGCGCCGCGATCCGCCCCGGCAAGACCCGTCTCGTCTGGATCGAAACGCCGGGCAACCCGCTCTGCACGGTCTCCGACATCGCCGCCATTGCGGAGATCGCCCGGGAGGCAGGCGCCCGCGTGGCGGTCGATTCCACCGCCGTCAGCCCGATCCTGACCCGGCCGCTGGCCCTCGGCGCCGACATCGTCATGCATTCGGCTACCAAGATCCTGAACGGGCATTCGGACGTGGTAGCCGGCGTGCTGGCCGGGGCCCGCAGGGACACGTTCTGGGAACGGCTCGTCGCGATCCGCGCCGGTTGGGGCGCGATCCTCGGACCCTTCGAAGCCTATCTGCTGATGCGGGGCCTGCGGACGCTTCCCTTGCGCGTCGCGGCCCAGAACGAAGGGGCGTTGCGCCTCGCCACCCGGCTCTCCGCGCATCCCCTCGTGAGTGCGGTGCTCTATCCAGGACTCCCTGGGCATCCCGGCCACGCGGTGGCGGCCCGTCAGATGGAGGGCGGCTTCGGCTTCATGCTGTCGATCCGGGTGGCCGGCGGCGAGGCGGCGGCCATCGACACCGCCGCGCGGGTGGCCCTGTGGAAACGGGCGACCTCGCTCGGGGGTGTCGAGAGCCTGATCGAGCATCGCGCCTCGGTGGAGGGGCCGGGGACGCCCTGTCCGCCCGATCTGCTGCGGCTCTCCACCGGGATCGAGGATCCGGACGATCTCTTCCGCGATCTCGATGCCGCCTTGCGCGCCGCACACGGGAAAATCGGCTGACGACGGGTGATTTTTGTGGGCAGAGGCGCCCGGTTGCGCCTGTCCGTGCGTTGTCGGGGCACCGAGCCTCGAACCGTGATGCGACCCGCCATGACGCACCGCTCCGCCCTTCTCGCCGCCCTCCTTTTCGGCGGCGCCTTCGCCGTGGGCGCGGCCCGCGCCGATGATGGCCCACCGAATCTCGACGTCGAGGCCACCTGCAGATCCGCCGAACGGGCGCAGGTGAGCCTCAACGACAACGCCAACAAGGATGCCTGCCTCCATTCCGAGCGCGACGCCCAGGCGGATCTGAAGAAGCGCTGGAACCAGTTTCCGGCGGCGGCCAAGTCCCAGTGCTCGAACCAGTTTCAGGCCGGCGGCTTCCCCTCCTATGTCGAGCTGATCACCTGCCTGGAACTCGCGAGCGGCACCGTACCGGCCCAACCGTCCCAAGGCGGGTCGGCGACCTCCGATGTCGGCGGCAAAACGAGCGGCGGCCGCAAGCAGGGCAGCACCCTCACCCGCGAGCCGTCGCCCGCACAACGCACCAACCCGATCGAGGTGCTGCAGGACCGTTAGCGGGTCATCCCGAGAAAGACCCCTCGGCTTCTCCGAGAAGCCGAAGGGCTGGGCTGTTGCGGGGCGAGGCTCAGTGCAGGGTCGGCGCGCCGGCCTCGTCGATGGCAGCGGGCAGCCACGTGGCGGATTCCCCGGCCGTGATCGCGGCGGAGCCGGCCATCCGGCCCTGATGCAGCTCGACCAGCTCCGGGGCGGGGCGGGTATCGTCCTGAGTGAGGAACAGGCCGCTCGCCTTCGAGGCGAGGCCGAGGCGGGTGCTGCTGGTGAGCACGCTCTGCGCCGGGCTCGTCAGCAGGGCCAGGGCGATCGGAGCCATCCACAGGGCGAGAAGGGTGTCGCCGGAGACGGCCAGCATCACGGCGAGTGCCCCGCCCGCCGCGATCGCGTCGCTCTGGAGGCGGATCGCCTCCGACCAGGGCACGCTGCGGTCGTCGCGGGCCTGGGAATCCCAGCGGACAACCCGGCCGAAGAACGTCGTGATGACCGCGCCCGCCGCGAACAGCGCCATCACCGGCCAGAGCAGCACCCAGATCGCCTGCTCCAGCGCCGCGCTGACGAGGAGCGAGCCGGCGCCGCCGAAATCCGCCCGGCGTTCGCGGGAGGCGAGCACGTAGCCGAGGCTCAGGAGCTTCGGCAGGGCCATGACGGCGATGACGAGGGCGGCGAGCGCCCAGGCGGCCGGGTTGGCGCCGTCGATCCCGTAGCCGATCAGGCCGAGTTCGCCGGAGCGCGCCGCCTGCCACGTGCCCAGCGCCAGGAAGGCGATCCAGAGCGGGTAGACGCAATAGCCCAGGATGCCGACGCCGAGATGCCAGCGGCTGGCGCCGAGCAGCCCCTTCATCGGCAGTACGCGGATATGCTGCAGGTTGCCCTGGCACCAGCGCCGCTCGCGGCCGAGCAGGTCGATCAGGTTGGTCGGCATCTCCTCCCAGGTGCCCCCCATCTCCGGCAGCAGGCGCACCTCCCAGCCGGCGCGGCGCAGCAGCGCCCCCTCGCCGATGTCGTGGCAGAGGATCTCCCCCCCGAGCGGCGGCTTGCCCGACAGCACGGGAAGCTCGGCATTGTTGGCGAAGGCCTCCACGCGCAGGATCGCGTTGTGGCCCCAATAGGAGCCGTCCGGCCCCTGCCATGTCTCCAGGCAGCGCAGCGACAGCGGCGCGTAGAGGCGCACGGCGAATTGCTGGATGCGGGCGAACAGCGTGTCGCGGCCGGCGGCGTAGGAGACGGTCTGGATCAGGCCGAGACGGGGATTCTCTTCCATCAGCCGGGCGAGGCGGCGCATGGCGGCCCCGGTCATCAGGCTGTCGGCATCGAGCACGATCATGAAATCGTATTCGGGCCCGTAGGTCTCGCAGAATTCGGCGATGTTGCCGGCCTTGCGGCCGGTATTCTCGGTGCGGCGCCGGTAGCGGATACGCGGCATGCCCCGGCCCTCGCGCCGGGCCCAGGCCTGGATGCGGGTGAATTCATGCTCCTCGACCGCGCTGATCGCGCCCTCGCGGGTATCCGAGAGGACGAAGATGTCGATGTCCGAGCCGTCGCCACCTTCGCGCTGGAGCGAGCGGGCCATCACCCGGATCGCCGAGAACACCGCGATCGGATCTTCCGCATGGATCGCCACCACGGCGGCGGTGCGGCTGAGCCCGGTGGGACGGCTGGAGATCGTGGCGGCGCGCCGTTCGAGCGCCGAGAGGGCGCGGTCGCCCAGCAGCGCGGTGACGAGACCGTAGATGTACTGCCACGCGGTGAAGGACTGCCACGCCATCAGCACGACGAACAGCCCGAGCACGCCGCGCGCGAGCCAGGTTTCCGGCGGCCCGTAGGCAGCGACCGCCAGGGCGGCGATCAGCGCGGCGGTCGCCACGGTCGGCAGGGCGAGGGCGAGGCGACGCAGCCGGAACGAGGCCGGCCGCAACGCCGGGCCCGCGCCCCTCGGCCGGGCTTGGACACCGGCCCCCGTCTCGACGGTGCGCTCCGCCTGCGGCAAGTCTGGGCTGGACATGGTGGGCGTCGACACTCGCGGGAGAGATGAAGGGATGCCAGGACCATCGGACGCGGACAACGAGGCGCCCGAGAGTGTGGGGGTCTCGCGGCGGGATGTCATCCGCAGCGCCCTCACCGCTACAGCCGGCTTGAGCGTTGCTAGTGTTCTCGATCTGAATGCCGCCAGAACGATGGCTCAACCACGCGAAAACGCTTCATCGACGGACCGGCCGATCACATTCGAGCGGGTTGCCGCCCGCGCCGAAGACTTGGCGCGCGCCGGCTATCGTCCTGCGGCCGACGATCTGCCGGCGGAGTTGGCCGGGCTGAACTATGACGGATTCCAGGCCATCCGCTTCCGCCCCGAGGCGAGCCTGCGGCTCGGCCCGCGCTTCTCGCTGCAGATGTTCCATCGCGGCGGCCTGCATGCCAAGCGAGTGGAGATCTCTCTCCAATCGCCCGAGGGCGGGGTGCGGCCCCTCGCCTACGATCCGTCGCTGTTCGACCTCGGGCCGGAACTCCAGGGCCGCCGCTACCCCGCTTCCCTCGGCTTCGCGGGCTTTCGCATCGCTCACACCTTCGATGCGGCGAGGCCGGACGACCACGAGGAATTCCTCGTCTTCCTCGGCGCCTCCTATTTCCGCCTCAGGGGGCGGAACCAGACCTACGGCCTCTCGGCCCGCGGCATCGCCGTCGATACCGGGCTGCCGAGCGGCGAGGAGTTTCCCGATCTCACCACCTTCTGGATCGACGAGCCGCGCGCGGATGCCGCCTCACTCACGATCCTGGCGCTCCTCGACGGGCCGAGCCTGACAGGCGCCTATCGCTTCACCGTGACGCCGGGCGACTCGTCGGCGGTGGCGGTGGAGACGGCCCTGTTCCCCCGTCGACGCATCGCCGCCCTCGGCCTCGCGCCGCTGACCAGCATGTTCCTCCATGGCGAGAACGGGCCGGGGGTACGGGGAGCCGAGCCCTTCGACGATTTCCGCCCGCAGGTGCACGATTCCGATGGGCTTCTGGTGCAGACGCCCGGCGACCGGCTGTGGCGCCCCCTGGTCAACGGCCGGCCGGCGCCGCAGATCTCGGCCTTCCGCGCGAGCCCGCTCGAAGGGTTCGGGCTGCTGCAGAGGGAGCGGCGCTTCGCGGCCTATCTCGACGTCCAGGCCCGGCACGAGGACCGGCCGGGCCTCTGGGTGACCCCTCAGGGCAGCGGCTTCGGCGCCGGCGCCGTGCGGCTGTTCGAGATCCCGTCCCGGACCGAGGCGACCGACAACATCGTGGCCGCCTTCGTGCCCGAGGCGCCGGTGGAGGCGGGCCGGCCGTTGCGACTCGGCTACGCCCTTGCCACCGTCGGCGCGGAGCCGTCGCCGCCGCTCGCGCGGGTGGTGTCGACCCGGGTCGGCTCCGCCGAGCGGTTGCGCCCAAGTAACCCGCCGACGCCGCAGCGGCGCCTCTACGTCATCGATTTCGAGGGGCCGGGCCTGCCGGACGATCCGACAGCGGACATCGCGGTGGCGCTGTCGGCGAGCGCGGGCGCCTTCGTCGAGCCCTATGCCGAGCGGGTGCCGCAGACCGGCGGCTGGCGTCTCTACGCCGAATTCCGCCCACCGGATCCCTGGCCGGCGGGTGACGTGGTACTGCGCGCCCGCCTCGCCCATGCCGGGCGGGTGATCACCGAGACGTGGGATGCGGTCGCCTGAGCGCCGATGAACTGCCGGGGCCGCCGGCCGTTAACCGGGCGACGATCACCACTGACCCCGGAGACAAGGATGCGCCTCAGGCTGTCCGGCGCGCCGTCGGCCGCGCTCACTTTCGCAGGCCTCGCGCTGCAGCTCGCCCTGTCCTCGGCGCCCGCTTACGCCGAGGCGGCGCCGCGCTTCATCACGCAGCCGGAGGCCGGAACCCTGCGCGGCTCGAAGGTGATCGGCGTCGGCGTGGTCGGGGCGGATCATGTCCGTGTCGGCAAGATCGAGGACGTCCTCCTCGACGGGGCCGGCCGGGTCCAGGCCGTGGTGATCGGCGTGGGCGGTTTCCTTGGCGTCGGCGAGAAATACGTCGCCGTTCCCTTCGACCAATTGGCCTGGAATTTCGGCGACGTGCCCCTCACCGGGGGCGCGTCCTCGGTGGCGACGGTCGATGACGCACCGGGCCGCAAGGCCGCCGACAAGGCGGGCCCCGAGACGATGCCGGGTTCCCAGGTGTCTCCCGAGGTGCTGGGCGCGGTTCAGAACCAGCAGAGCGGCCGGGTGACGGAGGCCACTGGTTCGGTCGAGCCGAAGCGATCCGATTCAGAGCCCGCGACCGTTCTCGTCGGCAGCGACCTGATCCATGCGGAGGTGCGCCTGACCAAGGCGCAGCTCAACGACGCGCCGGCCTTCAGCTTCGACAAGCCGGCGCGATAGGGAACGAGAGCCGCGTTCAGGGGAGTTTCGCGTATCATGAGACACGCCGTCCTCGCCGTCTTCGGCTGGCTCGCCAGTCTGAATCTGGCCCTCGCCCAGGCCACCAACCCCGCCCCGCCGATCTCCGAGACCGGACCTTCCGGTTCGAGTTCGCCGGCGGCGACGGCGGCGGCCACCGACTTCAACTGGGCCTGGATCAGCGTGGTGATCGCGCTGGCCGTGTTGGTGCTGTGGATGGTTGCGCGGCGGCGCCAATCCGGCCCGCCGCCGCGCCGATAAGACCTTCTTCGCGCGCTGGCGCGGCGCGGTCGGACCAGATCCGTTCGATCCCTTCGGGATGGCGGATCTGGGCTTCGCGCAAACGCCGTGCGGGCTTGCCGAGACGGGAACCGCTTCGATCAAGCGGATCCCGTCTCAGCCCTTCTTCGCGCTCGGGAAGAACAGCTGCTCACCGCCGATCTTGTAATCGGCGATGGCCTGCTGGCCCTCGGGCGAGACCAGCCAATCGATGAAGGCCTGGCCCTCCTTCACCTTCACGGTCGGGTGCTTGTCCGGGTTCACCAGCATCACGCCGTAGGGGTTGAACAGGCGGGGATCGCCCTCGACGAGGATGGTGAGGTCGCCTCGGTTCTTGAACGAGAGCCACGTGCCGCGATCCGCCAGGATGTAGGCGCCGAGCGAAGAAGCGGTGTTGAGTGCCGGGCCCATCCCCTGGCCGACATCGCGGTACCACTCACCCTTCGCCGCAGCGAGATCGACGCCCGCCTCCTTCCAGCTTCGCAATTCGGCGCTGTGGGTGCCCGAGCGGTCGCCGCGCGAAACGAAGGGCGCCTTCGCCGCCGCGATCTTGCGGAAGGCTTCGTCGACCTTTCCGCCGCGGATGCCGGCCGGATCGTCCTTGGGGCCGATCAGCACGAAATCGTTGTACATCACGTCCTGCCGCCCCTTCGCGAAGCCCTCCGTCACGAACTTGTCCTCCGCCGGCCGGTCATGGACCAGCACCACGTCGGCATCGCCGCGGCGGGCGGCGTCGAGGGCTTGGCCGGTGCCGAGCGCCACCACCTTCACCTCGATGCCGGTCTTCTTCTGGAACAGCGGCAGGATGTGCTTGAACAGGCCCGACTGCTCCGTCGACGTCGTGGAGGCGACGACGATCGAGGCCGGCTCGGCATGGGCTCCGGGCAAGACGGTGGCGAAGGCGGCGAGGAGCCCAAGGGTCAGGAAGCTGCGGCGAACGAAGTCCAAGGCAATTCTCCGGTGAGATAGGCCCGCGCCTCGGCGGTGCGGGGCGAGAAGAGGACGGATCGAGTGGGGCCCCGCTCCGCGGCTCGGCCGGCGGAGAGCACGACGACCTCCTCGGCGAGCCGGGCGACCTGTCCGAGATTGTGCGAGACGAGGAGCACCGTGGTGCCCGCCCGTGCCATCTCGGCGATCAAGCTCTCGATCGTCTCCGTCGCGGCGGGGTCGAGGCTCGCGGTCGGCTCGTCGAGGAGCAGGAGATCGGGCTGCATCGCCCAGGCGCGGGCCAGCACCAGCCGCTGCTGTTCGCCTCCCGAGAAGCGCGTCGCCGCGTCGTTCGCCCGGTCGGAAAGGCCGACCCGCTCCAGGGCGGCGGCGACGCGCTCGGCCCGCTCGCGCCGGGACAGCGTCAGGGCGGCGAGGCCGAGGGCGAGATTGGCCGCGGCGCTCGCCCGCACCAGGGCGGGACGCTGGAACACGAAGGCACGGCGTCCGGGTGCCAACCGAACCGATCCCGAATCCGGCCGCAGCAGGCCGTCGATGATCCGCAGGGTCACGCTCTTGCCGGCCCCGTTGGGACCGATCAGCGCGGTGACGCCCCGTGCGGGGATCCCCACGCTGAGGCGGTCGAGGATCGTCCGCCCGTCGCGCGCCAGACTGACCTCGTCCAGTTGAATGGCGAAGGGGGCGCTCATCCGTAGGCCCGCGCCGCGTGGCCGCGCAGCACCGCGACGGCGGCGTTCACGCTCAGCACGAGCCCCATCAGCACGAGGCCGAGGGCGAGGGCGAGGCTGAGGTCGCCTTTCTGGGTCTCGAGCGAGATCGCCGTGGTCATGGTGCGGGTATGGCCGTCGATGTTGCCGCCGACGACCAGCACCGCGCCGATCTCCGAGATCGCCCGCCCGAAGGCGGCCAGGGCGGCGGTGACCAGGGAGAAGCGCGTGTCGTAGATCAGCACGCCGGCCCGCCGCAGGGCCGGCAGGCGGAGCGAGCGCAGCTGCTCGCCGAGATGCGCCTCCGCATCGGCCACGACCTGACGCGTCAATGCGGCCACGAGCGGCGTTGCCAGCACCGCCTGCGCCGCCACCATGGCCCCGGGCGTGAACAGCAGGCCGAAGGGGCCGAGCGGCCCGGACCGCGAGAGCGCGAGGTACAGCACCAGCCCGACGATGACCGGCGGCAGCCCCATGAAGGTGTTGAGCAGGCCGACCACGGCACCGCGCCCCGGAAAGCGCGCCACGGCGATGAGGGCGCCGAGCGGAATGCCGAGCAGGAGCCCGATCCCGACCGCCATGAGGCTGACGCGCAGGGACAGCCACGCGATCGCCAGGACATCCCGGTCGAGCGTCCAGAGGCGGCAGAGCGTCTCCTGAAAGGTCTGGCTCAAATGTTAGGCTCGCGGGCGGGCCGGGGCTGTGCGCAACACCCTCCGATGCTACGTCGCTCCTCGCAAGATCAATAGGAAAGGCTTTGCATATGGCGGCGGATGACGAGGCCTCCCACCCGGTACGGTCGCTCGGCGTTCGTCTGCAGGTGGAGGGCTGGTGCGAGGGGCCCTTCGCCTTTCCGATCAGGGGCGCCCGCACGCTCCTCGAAGCACTCGCCGCGACCGGCTCCCTCCAGGCGTCGGCGGACGCGCTCTCGATCTCCTACCGCTCGGCCTGGGGCCAGCTCGCGGCACTGGAACAGGCCCTCGGCCGTCCCGTCGTCGTGAAGACCAAAGGGCATGGCAGCAGCCTCACGCCCTTCGGCACCGCGCTGCTCACTCTGCTGCAGGCCTCACAGGTCCGTCTCGCACCGGCGCTCGCTGCGGAGGAGATGGCCTTGACCGATGGCCTGCGCCGGCTGCTGGAGCCGGCCTCTGCCCGCCTCCGCCTCGCGGCCAGCCACGATCCGCTCCTGTTGGAGATCGTGGAGACCCGGCCCGACATCGACCTGATGGTGGCCGGCAGCCTCGATGCCCTGGCGCGGCTGCGCGAGGGGACGGTCGATGCCGCGGGCTTTCATTACGGGTCGGATGGCCCCCCGCCATCGCCGTTCCACGCCCTGTTCCGGGATCGGGCCCTGATCGTCGTGCCGCTGTTCCGCCGGGAGCAGGGATGGATGCTCGCCGCCGGCAATCCCCTCGGCCTGACCGGTATCGCCGACATCGCGGCGCGGCGGGCCCGCTTCGTGAACCGGCAGCGCGGCGCCGGCACCCGGATCTGGTTCGAGCGGCTCTGCGCCGAAGCCGGCCTCCGCCCGGAGGCCATCGTCGGTCACCAGACGGAAGAGTTCACCCACCAAGCGGTCGCCGCGCTGATCGCCACCGGTGCGGCCGATGCCGGGATGGGCACCCGCGCGGTCGCCGAGCGCTTCGCTCTGGAATACCGGCCACTGGGCTGGGAGACCTATTTCCTCGCCGCCCGCGCGAGCCTTGAACCCGGGCGGCTGTCGCATTTCTGCACACAGGTGCAGCGTCGCGCCGGACACGCCTCGGGTTACGCAGCCCCCGAAGCGCAGGTGTTTCCCGTGAGCGGAAGGTGAGCCCGAGGGGCCGCGTCAGGGCCGCAGACCCGGCAAGGCACCGATCCGACCTCTACCAGAGCAGGGCGTGCGGGTAGTAGGCGAGCGTGTCGCCGGAGGCGATGCCGACCGCATCGTCGGGCAGTTCGACGAGGCCGTCGCTCTCGGTGAGCGAGGTGAGTACTCCCGCCCCGTCACGCGGGAATTTCCGGGCTTCGATGGTTCCGTCCGCTCCGCGAGCGAGGCTGACGCGGACGAATTCCCGGCGGCCCGCCTTCTTGCGGTAGGCGAAGCCTGCCCGCACCGGCCAGGACAGGGGCGGTTCGTAAATCGCGCCGCCGAGTCGGGCGAGGAGTGGCCGCACCACGAAGAGCAGGGTGACATAGACCGCCACCGGATTGCCCGGCAGGCCGAGGAACGGGGTGCCGGCCACGAGCCCCGCTGCCACCGGGCGGCCGGGCTTGATCGCGAGACGCCACAGCATCAGCCGGCCCTGCGCCTCCACGGCCGCCTTCACGTGATCCTCCTCGCCGGTCGAGACACCGCCGGTCGTGAGAATGAGATCGTGGTCCCGCGCCGCTTCCGCGAGGTGCCCCGGCAGGGTGGTGGGATCGTCGCGCAGGATGCCGAGATCGCTCACGGTGACGCCGAGGCGGGTCAGCAGGATCGCGAGCAAAACCCGGTTGGAATCATGGATCGCGCCCGGCCGCAGGGGAGCGCCCGGCTCCGTCAGTTCGTCGCCGGTGGAGAACAGCGCGACCCTGAGGCGGCGGCGCACGGCGATGTGCCCGTGCCCCGTCGCGGCGGCGAGCGCCAGATCCTGCGGCCGCAGGCGCCGCCCGACGGGGATGGCGAGCGCGCCCTTCCCAAGATCCTCGCCGGCCGGCCGCGCATTGGCGCCGCGCTTCAGGCCCGGCGGCAGGGTGACCCGGTCGCCGTCCCGGCGCACATCCTCCTGCATGAACACGGTGTCGGCGCCCGGCGGCATCGGCGCGCCGGTGAAGATGCGGATGGCCCCACTCAACTGAGCGGTTCCGGCCTCGGCCCCGGCCGCGAGCCGTCCGCTCACCGGCAGGACGGTCTCGGTCTCGGGGTTCAGGTCGGCGAAGCGCACGGCATAGCCGTCGACGGCCGCGTTGGCGAAGGGCGGCAGGTCGTGCCCGGCGAAGACGTCCTGCGCCGCGATCCGTCCGTCGGCGAGGTGGAGCGGAATGGTCTCGATGTCGGCGAGCAGGGGGAAGCGCTCGGCGATCTGCGCCACCGCGTCCTCGATCCGCATCGGCTTCGCCCCGAAGGCGAAGCAATCGTCGCTGAGCTGTGCCATGGCTCAAGACCTTTCCAGATTGGCGAGCACCGTATCAAGGGGCTCGGCCCGGTCGAGGACGAGGTCGGCGATGGCAGCGATGTCATCGAGCCCCACCACCGGCAGCCCGGCCTGCGGAAAGGCAACGTCGCTGGCGATGCCGACGATGCGCGGATCGTCGGGATGGAGCGGTGGGCGGCCGTTCGCGGCGCGAAACACCTCCAGCTTCGGATGGGTCTCGCGCTTGAACCCCTCGATCAGGACCAGCCCCTCCGGCGTCAGCCGCCGCAGCAGATCGGGAAGCCGCGCTTCCGCCCCCTCCTCGACCTCGCGGATCTGTGCCCAGCGCCGGGCCGAGGAGACGATGACCTCGCTCGCTCCCGCCTGCCGGTGAACGTGGGAATCCTTGCCGGGCTGGTCGATGTCGAAAGTGTGGTGGGCGTGCTTGAGGGTCGCGACCCGGACTGCGCGGGCGACGAGAACGGGGATGAGGCGCGCGAGCAGGGTGGTCTTGCCCGCTCCGCTCCAGCCGGCAAGGCCGATCACGCGCAGGCCGGTCACCGGCGGCTTCTCCTCGCAACGGGGTCACGCCGTCTCAGGGTCATGGCGGCTTCCGGCATGTTTGCGCAGCGCAATGTCGGCTACGGACGCGGTATATCCCGATCCGCTCTGCTTTGGCGAAAGGTTCGGGCGTCGCGACGTGCGCAGGGAGAAGCCTCAGGCCTTGCCCCATTCCATCATCGCGAGCGGAGGCTTGGCGAACATGCTGCGCGAGTTGGCGTCTCTCACAAAACTTCCGTTGCGCCGTCGCGGCCAGAGAGGACGCGATGCAGAATCGGGAGTTTTGTGAGGCACTCCTAGCCGGGCCAATCGGCGTCCAGGATGGCCACGGCTTCGGCATCGCCTCACCATGGCGATGGGAACCCGCTTTGCGGGCAATCGAGCCGGAAAACGGCTTTCCGACCTGGGCTGCCGGAGTCGTCAGGTGCGACAGCCCCGGTCACCCTTGAGAAAGATCAGCCGTGGCAGGTGCAGCCGGCGTGATCGCAGCCGGCGTGGTCGGGATGGCCCTCTGCGCACTCGTCGCAGCAGAACGACTTGTCGTCACGCTTCACTGCCTTGGACAGCGAGACCACGCAGACGCAGTCCGGACAGGCACATTTCACCATTTCGACATCGACGCTGGCCATCGCACATCCCCTCGAGATGAATTTTCCGCGCCGGGATCCAGCCCGCGCACAATCATCTTCCTCCGGGTGGTTTCAGAGTGCAATCCTCGCGCACAAGGTTCAGCGGGCGTTGGGTGAGCCGTGGCGAATCGGCCTCAGGCCGCGCCTGCGAGCAACTGCGAGATGCGGGCGGCGAGTTCGGCGGAAGCGAAGGGCTTCGTCATCACCGGCAGATCCTCCGGGATCTGCACCGCCTCCGCATGGCCCGTCAGCAGCAGCACGGGGACGCCGGAGAAGCGCTGCCGGATCGCGGCGGCGAGCTCAACGCCGGTCATGCCCGGCATGGCGAGATCGGCGACCACGAGGTCGAAGCCGTGGCCCTGCTCCATCAGGGCGAGCGCGCTGCGCCCGTCCGAGGCCTCGGTTTCGTCGTAGCCGAAATCATTGAGGAAGGAGGCGGTCACGTGGCGGACCTCCTCGTCGTCGTCGACCACGAGGATGCGGGCGGGGATCGCTGCCGGCGGAGCGGCCGGGGCGGCTTGAACGGAGGCGCCCTCGGTGACGCCCTCGGCCCGCGGCAGGGCGAGATCGATCCGGGTGCCTTGTCCCACCTCGCTGGTGATGCGCAGCCGTCCGCCCGCCTGCTGGGCGAGGCCGAACACCATGGCGAGCCCGAGCCCGGTGCCCTGCCCCACCGCCTTGGTGGTGAAGAACGGCTCGCAGACCCGCTCCAGAATCTCCGGCGGGATACCGGTGCCCTCGTCGGCCACGGTGACGACCGCGTAGGTACCCGGCTTGAGGTCGGGATCGTCTTGGATCTCGGCCCGACGGGTTGAGATGGTGATGGTGCCGCCCTCCGGCATCGCGTCGCGGGCGTTGATGCAGAGGTTGAGCACCGCGAGTTCGAGCTGGTCCGGATCGACCAGGGCGAAGGGGATGCCGGGCTCCAGATCCCGGACGACGCGGACGAGGCTGCCCAGGCTCGATCCGAACAGGGCGCTCATGCCTTCGATCAGGGCGTTCGGATCGACCGGACGGGCATGGGCGTCGTTGGAGCGGCTGAAGCTCAGGAGCCGCTTGGTCAGCGCCGAGCCGCGCTGTGCCGCGCCGGTGGCGTTGTCGACCAAGCGCTTGACCCGCGGCTGGTCGGCGATCTTGGGGCCGACCAGTTCGAGGCTGCCGAGGATCGCGGTGAGCAGGTTGTTGAAATCGTGGGCGATGCCGCCGGCCAGGGTGCCCAGCGCCTGCATCTTGTCGGATTGGCGCAGGCGTGCCTCCAGGCTCTTCTGCTCGGTGACGTCCCGTTCGATGGTGGCGAGATGGGTCACCTCGTCGGTGACGCCGCGGATCGGCACGCGGATGACGTGGGACCAGCGCTCGGCGCCGATGGCGCCGCTGGCGATCACCGTGGAACCGGCATGCCCGAGGCCGATCGCCCGGCCGTCGGCGGCCTGAGCCTCGCGGGATTCGGGCGTCCCGGCGATCTCGTCCTCGGTGCGGCCGAGGCAACTCGCGA
This sequence comes from Methylorubrum zatmanii, assembly GCF_014845115.1. Lineage (GTDB taxonomy): Bacteria > Pseudomonadota > Alphaproteobacteria > Rhizobiales > Beijerinckiaceae > Methylobacterium > Methylobacterium zatmanii. The sequence goes on from NZ_NKUI01000012.1 coordinate 33,845, forward strand.
CATCGCTGCCGATGAGGGCGGCCTTGCGGGCGTTGAGGCGGACGAAACGGCCCGACGCATCCTTGAAGGAGATCGCCTCCTCGGCATGGTCGAGCAGGCCGTGCAGCAATGCCCGCTCGGTAGCGAGGTCGCGGCCGAGGCGGTGGCGCTCGTAGGCATTGCGCACGGTGGCGCGCAGAAGGGTCGGGTCCCAGGGTTTGGCGACGTAGCCGATGATGCCGCCGCGATTGAGCGCGGCGATCACCGCCGAGATGTCGGCGTAGCCGGTGAGCAGGATGGCCTGTGCCTCGTGGAAGCTGCGAGCCTCGGCGAGCAGGGCGTCGCCGGTCATGCCGGGCATGCGCTGATCGGAGACCACGACAGCGATATCGGGTTCGGCGCGCAGGAGTTCGAGCGCTTCCTCCGGCTTCGATGAGGTCAGAACCCGGTATTCGTCCTCGAACAGATCTTCGAGAGCGATCAGGATGTCCGGCTCGTCATCGACGGCCAGGATCGTGCCTTTGCTCATACCGGTGCCGGCTGCCTTGGAATGCTGATGATGAAGCTCGCGCCGCCGCCCGGCGCCGTCTCGACGGTCAACGAGCCGCTATGCGCCTGAACGACGCTGTACGCAATCGCCAAGCCGAGGCCCGTGCCCGAGCCGACCGGCTTCGTGGTGAAGAAGGGCTCGAAGATCTTTTCGCGCAGATCCTCGGGAATACCCGGCCCCGTGTCGCTGATACGGATCATGTCCGTCTCGGCATCCGAATAGGTGGCGACGGTGATCGTGCCGTCACCCTGGATCGCGTCGGCGGCATTGCCGAGAATGTTCATGACGACCTGATTGAGCAGCGCCGGCGTGCAGTTGATCTCCGCCCGTCCGGAAAAATCGCGGTTCACCGTGATCCGCGTGCCGAGCTTGTGCTGGATCAGCGCCAGCACCGTTTCGATCGCCTCCGGCACGTTGACGAGGCCGCGCTCGCCCTCGTCGAGTCGGGAGAATTTCCGCAGATTGAGGACGAGGTCCTGGATGCGGGTGAGGCCGAGTCGCATCGAGCCGACCCGGTCGCGGGCCTTGGCCAGCGCCCGCGCCCCATCGGGTGCGTCCGGCGTCGGCAATTCGCCGAGCAGGCGCTCCACCGTGCCTTGATGTGCGAGAATGAAGGCGAGCGGGTTGTTGATCTCGTGGGCGATGCCGGCCACCAACTCGCCGAGCGAGGCCATCTTGGCAGCCTGGACCAGCTTGGCCTGCGCCTCGGTCAGCTTGCGGTTGGCGTCTTCGAGGTCGCGATTGGCCTGTTCGAGGGCATCGGCCAGGGCGGCCCGGGCGGCGGCGGCCTCGGCCTCGGCGCGGGCCCGCTCGACTGCCCGCTCGCGGTCGCCGAACTCGCCGGAGATGCGGCGGTTGTCCTCCTCCAGCAGGCGGCGGCGCACGAGGCCGCGCACCCGCATCGCCAGCACCTCGCCATCGGCCTTGGACACCACGTCGTCGGCCCCGGCGGCGAAGGCGGCGATCAGCAGCGCCTTGTCGGGGGTGGCGCCGGCCATGCCGACGAGGGGGAAGGCGTGGCCTCCAGCCTCCGTGGCCGCGAGGCGGCGCTCCGCGATCTCCGTGCACAAAGCGAGGCCGTCATAGGCGCTGCCGACGAGGTCGAGGGTGACGCAGTCGAAGCCCGCGCCCGGTTCGTCCAGGGCCGCCAGCGCCGCCGAACGGTCGGAGGCGGCGATGACGGTGTGCCCCTCCTGGGTCAGCAGGCCGGTGAAGAAGACGCGATAGGTCGCGCTTCCATCCACGATCAGCACCCGGCCGCGGCGGAAGGCGGCGCCGGAGGGGCCCTCCGCCGTCCCGCTCTTGCGCTCGCGCAGCAGCGCGCGGATGCGCAGCACCAGAAGGTCGCGGTCGGCGGATTTCTCGACATAGGCGTCGGCTCCGCTCTCGAAGCCGTGGCGCTCGCCGTTGCGGGCGCTCGTCAGCATCACCACCGGCAGCGCGCGGGTGCGCAGGGACAGCCGCATCTGCCGGGTGAACTCGTCGCCGTTCATGCCGGGCAGATGGTGGTCGGCGACGACCAGATCCGGCAGGTCGGTGTTGAGGAGATCGAGCGCGGCCTCCGCCGTGGCGCAACGCTGCACCGAGAAGCCCTGTGCCTCGAGCTGAAGACGCAGTTCCAGGGCCTGCGTCTCGGAATCCTCCACCAGCAGCAGCCGGTGGACCGGAACGGGATTCGGGGCGGCACCCGCCGTCATGACGGTTTCCTTTGCGCGAGCCGGACGAGGTGGGGCGCCACGTGATCGAGGGGCAGCACCCGCGCGGCGGCGTTGAGGCGCACCGCCGCCGCCGGCATGCCGTAGACGACGGCGCTGCTCTCATGTTCGGCCACCGTGGCGGCGCCGGCCTTGCGCATCTCCAGAAGCCCCTGTGCGCCGTCCTCGCCCATTCCCGTGAGCAGGACACCGATTCCCTGCGGACCGGCCTGCCGGGCGACAGAGCGGAACAGGACGGTCGCGGCCGGGCGCTGGCCGCCGACGGGGGCCGCGTCGCTGACGCGCAGCACGCCGTGGGGGCCGAGTTCGAGGTGCCGGTCTCCGGGGGCGACGTAGACATGCCCGGCCTGCATGGTCTGGCCGTCCCGCGCCACGGCGACGGAGAGCGGCACCACCCCGTCGAGCCAGCTGGCGAAGCCGTCCATGAAGGCCGCGCCCATGTGCTGGACGAGGAGAACGGGCAGCGGGAACTCTGCCGTGAGGCCGCCGATCATCTTGGCCAGAGCGGGGGGGCCGCCGGTCGAGGCGGCCACCGCCAGGACGCTCGGCGTCGCCTGCGCCTCGAACACGGCGGGCGTTTCCGGGATGGGGCTGGCCTTCCGCTCGTTCCATCCCGCGCCGATGGGACGGCGGCGGATCACCGGCACGGCGGCCATGATGCGCAATTGCGTGCAGATCTCGCCGGCCACCGCCTCGTAGCCGTCATTGGTCGTGGCGACCGGCTTCTCGACCACGGAGAGGGCGCCGGCCCGCAGGGCGTTCATCGAGATCTTGAGCGAAGCATCCTCGACCGAATCGGCGATCACCACGATCGGCGTCGGCCGGTCGGCCATGATCCGGCGGGTCGTCTCCAGCCCGTCGATTCCCGGCAGGCGGATATCCATGGAGATCACGTCCGGCCGCAGGGTCGCGATGGCCGCGAGCGCCGCTTCGCCGGATTCGACCGCGCCGGCCAGTTCGAGCCGGGGATCGCGGGCGATGATGTGAGTCAGCAGGATCCGCACCACCAGCGAATCCTCGACCACCAGCACGCGCACGCGTGGAAGCGCGATATCCCCGTTCACAGCAATTGACCGATGGTATCCAAGAGTTCGCGCTGATCGAACTTCTGTTTGGTGAGATAGGCGTCGGCGCCGAGCTGAAGGCCGCGGGCCACGTCTTCCTCGTCGCCGCGGGAAGTCATCAGCACGATCGGCAGGCGGGCGAAATCCTCTTCCGCCCTCAGCGCCTCGACCAAGCCGAAGCCCGTGAGGCGCGGCATCTCCACATCCGCCACGACGAGATCGACGGGCTCGATGCGCGCGCGCAGGCGGTCGAGCGCCTCCTGCCCGTCCACGCAGACGATCACGCGGTAGCCCGCAGCTTCCAAGATGCTCTTCTCCAGGGTGCGGGTGGTGATCGAATCATCGACAACGAGAATCGTCGAACGTCGTTTTTCCGGCATCGTTCCGTTGCCGGGATCGTGCGCCCCCGGTTGTGGCCGCGCGGCCCGCGGGCCGGCCCGCCCGAGGCGGTCGATCAGGCCATCGGGGTCGAGGACGAGGACCGGAATGTCCGTGCCGAGGATCACCGTTCCGGTGACGAGGCTGGCATCGTTGCCGATGGGCGGAGCCGGCAACACGAGGAGCGTCCGTACCTCGTCGAGCCGATCGACCGCGAGCAGGCAGCGGCCGCGCGTGCCGCGCAGGCGGATGACCGGGATCGTCGTGCCCTCCGGACGGCCGGGCCTCGCCCCCAGCAGCTCACTCAGGTCGCCGAGGGGCAGGGTGAGCCGTTCCCCGCCCTCTCCCTGAACCTGCGCGACGGGACGGCCCGACACCGTGTCGAGGGATGCCGGATCGAGCCGCGACAGCGCCTCCGCCGCCCCGCTCGGCAAGGCGTAGCGGGTGCCGCCGGCCTCGACGATCAGCACCGGCCGCCGGGCGGCTGAGAGGGGCAGGGTGAGAATCAGCGAGGTGCCGTGCGGCGCGCGGCGGGCGAGTCGCGCCTGCCCGTGCAGGGAGCGGGCCACCTCGGCCACCACCGACAGGCCCATGCCGCGGCCGGATAGGGCATCGACCGCGCCCGCGGTCGAGAAGCCGGGCTCGAAGGGCAGCGCCAGCAGCTCCTCCGCGTCGAGGCTGTCTCCCGGCGCCACCAGACCCCGCTCCCGCCCGGTCGCCTCGATGGCTGCGAGGTCCGGGCCGCGACCGTCGTCGTGGATGCCGAGCACGAGGCGCCCGCCCTGGGCCTCGACGGTGAGCTGGATCGACAGCGCTGCCGGCTTGCCCTGGCGCCGCCGCGCCTCCGCATCCTCCGCCCCGTGGCTCAGGGCATTGCGCAGGGCGTGCAGCACCGGGTCCTTGAGGGCCTGGAGCATCGAGCGCTCTACCGGCAGGTCGAGGCCGCGGGTGCTCACCTCCACGTCTCGGCCATCGGCCCGCGCCCTGTCGCGCACGGCGCGGGCGAGGCCGCCGAAGACCGTCTCGGCCGGCACCAGAGCGAGGCGTTCGGCCTCCTCGCGCAGGCGCCGCGCCGCCGTTTCGACGGACAGGACAGCAGCCTTGTGGCCCTGGGCGAGATCGGCCGCCTCGCGGGACAGGGTGCCGAGTCCGCTCTCGATCTCGGCGAGCGCCCGGCGCAGGCTCGCAACTTCCGACTCGTCCTCTCCCGTCATCGCACGGCGGGCAGCCTCGGCGCGACGGCGAAGCTCCCCCGCATGTGCCGAAAGCCGGGCGATCCGGCCGGCGACGGCTCCCTGACCCGGCAGGGCGGCCCAGAGCCCGTGGCTCGCCCGCGTCAGCGCTTCCACTGCCGCCGCGGGCACCCGCAGCACCGCCTGCGACGGCTCGGCCAAGGGCTCGGCTGCGACCGCCGCAGGAAGCGCGGGAGTGGCGGCCTCGGCAGCAGGCGCGGCGGGAGGAGACACCGGAATGGCAACCGCCTCGGAATCGAGACAGGCATTCAGGGCAGCGATCGCATCCTCCGGCATCACCGCCTGTCCGCCCGCGGCGACGTAGGCTTCGATGCGGTCGAGGGCGAGATGGGTTGCCGCCCTCGCCGCCCGGTCCAGGGGGCGGCCTCCGCTGCTGATGCGCTCGAACAGGGCTTCGAGCTGGTGCGCAACAGCCTCGACCGGCGGCAGATCGACGGCGCGGGCGGCTCCCTTCAGGCTATGGGCGCGACGAAAGACATCCTGCCAATCGACAGGACCCTCCGTCGCGAGCGCGGCACGGATGGCGTCGAGATGCTCCCGGTGCTCGACCTCGAAGGCGGCGAGAAGCTGCTGGCGAATATCCATGCGGCGGGCGGCTCTCGCGATCCGTCAAAACCGATAGCGCTCGGCGAGGGCCATCAGGTTCTGGGCCAGCTCGGTGAGGTTGGCCGAGGCGGTCTCGACCTCGCGGGTGCCGGCGGCCGTCTGCTGGCTCGCCTGGCGGATGTTCTGCAACGCCCCCATCACCTGCTCGATGCCGAGCTGCTGCTGGTTGGTCGAGGCCACGATCTGCTGGAAGGTCTGGACCCCCTCCTCCACCCGTGCCGCCATCTCCTCGATGGTGTGCACCGTCGCATCGGTGCGG
>NZ_NKUI01000120.1 GCF_014845115.1 Methylorubrum zatmanii
CGCCGAGCCGGAGCGCGCCCTTGCGGGAGAACAGGCGCAGGATCTCGATCAGGCGGGCCTCGTCCGGCGGCTCGGCGCGGGCGGCGGAGCGGATCGCGTCGGCGATGTCGTCGGTGGTGCATTCCACCGTGCCGTCGGTGGAGACGCGGTGGTCGCGCAGCCCCTCCTCATAGGCCAGCCGCAGGGCGAGCAGCACCAGGGTCTCGTCCTTGCGCAGCCGCTCGCCCTGGGCGTCATGGCGCACGCCGTCCGGCGGCAGGGCGAGGAAGACCATCTGGTCGCGATGGGCCACCTCGAAACGGTAGCCGAGGCAGGCGAAGTAATCGCGAAAGAACGGCGCATAGTGGCGCGCCAGCTCGTAGGAGCGGCCGATGCCGGTGGTCGCCGCGTAGATGCACTGGCTCTTCAGCATCACTTGGAGCGCGCGGATCAACTCCTCCTCGCTCGGGGCCGAGCGGCCGGGGGGCGGCGGCTCCTCCCCGTCGAGAATGGCGCGGAAGGGTTCGAGCATCGGGCGTTCTCAACCTGCTTTGCCGGCCCGGCGCCGCGCGGCGGCGGCCGGGACGCGCTCGATCGTGAAATCCGGGCAATCGAGCCAGCCATTGGAGACCCGGCCCTCGGTCCGGGCGACGCGATAGCGGTCGCGCAGCATCCCGTCGAACAGCACGTCGATCTCGCGCAGGCGCTGGAACACCACGAAGGCATCGACGTCGTCGAGGACGATCTCGGAGCCGCGCAGGGATTTCACCTGCCCGAGCCGGGCATCGAGATAGGCGACGATCCGCTCCGGCGTGACGGTGACGCGGCGGCGAAATTCGTCCTTGGCGGCGATGAAGGCCTCGATCGCCGGATCGACATCGATTTCCGGCAGCGGCTCGTAATCGATGACCCGGCGCGGCATGCGCGGATTGGTGAGTTGCGGCGGACCGATCGGCGGACGCAGGAGCGAGACCTGCGGCAGGGGCAGGCCGGCGACATCGTCCCCGGCGGCACCGACCGCGCGCAGGGCCGCGGCGGCCCGCTCGATCCGGGCCGAATCCCGCGGATCGCGGTAGCGCAGGGCCGCCGAGATCCGCCGCTCCAGCCGGGCCACCACCTCGGCCACCGCGTCGAGATGCGGGTCGAGCCCCTCGAAGATCGACAGGATCTCGACGAGGTCGGTACGCACCATCCGTTCGGCCGCCGCTGTGTCGGCGGCCCGGCCCTCGCGCAGGTTGCCCTCGGCGAGCGCCCGCAGCGTCAGCGGATCGCGCAGGGCCCGGCCGGCCTCCCGCACGATGCCGGAGCGGAAGCGGAACGGATTGAAGCGCGTGTGCAACGTCCGGTAATCGGAGACGAGGTGGCGCTCGACGAATTCCTCGAAATAGAGCCGGAAGGCCGCGCTGAGATCCGGCTCGCGCAGGATCCGCTCCTCGAGCTTGCGCATGGCCCCGGCCAGACCCCGGAGATGGCCGAGGAAGACCCGCGACGCCTTGGCCGCATTGCGCAGGGCCTCCGAGCGGTCGGCCGGGCTGGCGATGGCGCTCTCCAGCGCCCCCAGCACCTCCAGCACGGCGCCGCCATAGGAGCGGGTCTCGCCGCGCTCGATCCGCGCCAGCTCCTCGATCAGCAGCCGGGCATCGGGATCGAAATCGACCACCGGCACGTAGCGCTCGCGCCTCTCCACCAGCCAGCCGGCATCGATCAGCCGCCGATAGACCACCGAGCGGCGCTCGATGGGATCGAGCGGCGTCGCCTCGTCATCGGCGATCTCGGCCTGACTCCAGCCGGCGGAGAAATCGCCGATGGCCGCCAGGAGCTCGCTCTTGCGCAGGGGCTCGGCGGCATCGCCGAACACGCACGCGTGCAGGTGCAGCAGCAGGGCCGCATTGAAGGCCCGGCTCGGCGAGGCGAGCGGGCGGAACAGGTCGTCGGCGAGATGGGTGAACAGCATGGCGGGACGGCGGCGACCCAACCCGCTCGGCCGCCGCCGGTCAATGCCCGTACCGGCGGAGCGCCATGCTCATCCCGCCTCCCCTGCTCTCAGGCAGACCGATGCATCGCCTCGCCCCGGCACCCGTTGTCCGAGACGAAGGGCCGCGAAAGCCGCCCCGGATCCCAGCGGAGCCCGCTCATGCGCATCGACACCGTCTTCCTGTTCGACCTCGACGGCACCCTGGTCGACAGCGTCTACCAGCACGTCCTCGCCTGGAAGGAAGCCCTCGACGAAGAGGGCATCCCGCTCTCGGTCTGGCGCATCCACCGCAAGATCGGCATGAGCGGGGGCCTGTTCACCAACCAGCTCCTGCGGGAGACCGGGCTCGCGATCGACCCGGAGCGGATCGACCGCCTGCGCCGCCTGCACGCCGAGGCCTATGGCCGGCTCTCGAAGGGCGTCGTGCCGCTGCCCGGAGCCAAGGAACTCCTCACGACCCTGACCGAGAACCGTATCCCCTGGGCCATCGCCACCAGCGGGCGGATGGAGACGGCGGCCCACAACCTCGTCGCCCTCGGCGTCGATCCCGCTCAGGTGCCGGTGGTGACCCGCGACCTCGTCAAATATGCCAAGCCCGATCCCGACCTCTTCCTCGCCGCCGCCGCGCGGCTCGACGCGCCGATCGAGCACGCGGTCATCGTCGGCGATTCGATCTGGGACATGCTGGCCGCCCGCCGCTGCCGGGGGCTCGGCGTCGGCCTGCTCTCGGGCGGATACGGCACGGAGGAGCTGGAACGTTCCGGTGCCGTGCGGGTCTACGACGACCCGGCCATGCTTCTGGAACACCTCGACGAAGTCGGGGGCCGGCGTTGAAGACGCCTGAGTGAGTACGGCCAAGATTAATTCGGCAGCCGGCCGCTTCTACCCCCCTGTCCTTCACCGGGGAACGCGCCTGACAATTGGATGAACGGGCCCTTGCACCGTCGTTCATGTGACAGAACGTAGCGTGAGCTTCGACACATCGCGAATGAACCGATTCCTGGTCATCCTCGTTGGGACGCCAATGGATCGGCGATCCGCCGTTCTCGGAGAGGTTTGATGAAGAAGCTTGCGATTCTGTCCGCCGTGGCCGTCCTCGGCGTCGGCGCCCTGTCGTCGACGGATGCCGAGGCGCGCTGGCGCGGCCGTGGCGGCGGCGGAGCCGTGGCAGCCGGCGTGGTCGGCGGTCTCGCGGCCGGTGCGCTCCTCGGCGCGGCCGCGTCGAACAGCTACGGCTACGGCGGCTATGGCTACGGTGGTGGCTACGGCTACGATTACGGCTATGCCCGCCCGGTCGCCGGCTATGGGTACGGCTACGCCCGTCCGGCTTACGGCTATCGCAGCGTCGGCTACTACGATGGCGGCTACTATGCCCCGCGCCGCGCCTATGGCGGTTATTCCTGGGGCGGCCCGGCCTACGATTACGGCTACGGCTGGTAACGCTCTTCCCCGTCACGCCCCGGCATGACGGGACGGCCGCGCCCCCCAGGGCGCGGCCGTTTCGTGTTTCAGGCGGCGGCGTCGCGGGCGGCGATGGTCTCGGACCACACCACGGCACGGCGGGCCATGCCGATATGCTGACGCTCGTACATCCGGCCCTCGACCTTGATCGCCGCGCGCTTGGCGTTCTCCGGCAGGTTGAAGGCCTCGATCACGAGGCGGGCGCGGCGGACCTCTTCCTCCGTCGGGGCGAAGGAAGTGTTGGCCGGCTCGATCTGGTTGGGGTGGATCAGCGTCTTGCCGTCGAAGCCGAGGTCGCGCGCCTGCCGGCACTCCTCGCGGCAGCCCTCCGGATCGGCGATATCGTTCCAGACACCGTCGAGGATGATCAGCCCTTCGGCCCGGGCGGCGGCCAGGGTGAGCATCATCCACGGCAGCATCGGCACGCGCCCGCGCACGAGTTGCGCCCAGGTGTCCTTGGCCAGATCGTTGGTGCCGAGCACGAAACCGGTGAGCCGGTTGCGCCGGTCGCGCCGCGCCTTGGCGATCTCATGGATGTTGAGGATCGCCGCCGGCGTCTCGATCATCGCCCAGACGGCGATGGAATCGGGTGCATCGAGCGCCTCCAAGGCGTCGGCGACGCTTTCCAGCACCGCAGGCGACGACACCTTCGGCATCAGGATCGCATCGGGCTTGGCCTGGATCGCCGCACGCAGGTCGGCATCGCCCCAGGGAGTCTGCGGCGCGTTCACCCGGATCACGAGTTCGCGATGCCCGTAGCCGCCGCTCTTCACCGCGGCGCAGACCTGCTCGCGAGCCAACTCCTTCTCCTCCATGGAGACGGCATCCTCCAAGTCGAGGATCAGGGAGTCGGCGGGCAGCGTCTTGGCCTTTTCGAGGGCGCGCGGGTTCGAACCCGGCATGTACAGAACGCTGCGGCGCAACCGCAAATCGGACATCTCTCATCTCCTCCGAGAAGGGGCGAGTGAGGACGCCGCTCGCCCATCCCGCCCTCGATTTGAATGCATAATACGGACGATCCGAGTCGGTTGGAAGCGGCCGGAAGCGGAGCTACTTAACCGCCTGTGCCCGGCCACCGCCAGTAGGCGCCGTCTCAGCCCATTATCCTGGAGAGTTTTCGATGCCCCTGATGCGCTTCGACCTGATCGAAGGCCGCAGCGACGCCGAGCTGAAGGCTCTGCTCGATGCGGCGCACGAGGCGATGCTGGAGGCCTTTCAGGTGCCGCCCGGTGATCGCTACCAGATCGTGACCGAGCACAAGCCCTCGCGGATGATCGTCGAGGATACCGGTCTCGACATCCCGCGCACCCGGGACGTGGTCGTGGTGCAGATGATCACCCGGCCCCGGGGGCGTGAGAAGAAGGAGCTGTTCTACCGCCTGCTGACCGAGAAGCTTCAGGCGGCCTGCGGCATCGCTCCGGCCGACGTGATGGTCTCGACGGTGGAGAACACCGACGAGGATTGGTCCTTCGGTCACGGCCGGGCGCAGTTCCTCACCGGGGAATTGTGAGACCCGGCCGGCTTCCCTCCGCCACCAGCCACTCGACGAAGGCCGTGAGGGCGGGGGATTTGTCGGCATCGAACGGGGTCAGGACGAAGTAGCCGGGCCGGCTCACCCGGATCTCCGGGAACGGGGCCACGAGCCGGCCCGCCTCGACCGCGCGGTCGAGCACCGGGAAGGGCCCGATGCCGAGGCCGCAGCCATCCTCCATGGCTTGGAGGGTGACGAAGAAATGGTCGAAGACCCGGCGGCGGGTGCCGCCGGGCAGCGTCACGTCGGCGCGGGCGAGCCAGTCGCTCCAATCGCCCGGCCGCGTCTCGGTGGCGAGCAGGACGTGGCCGGCGAGATCGCCCAACGCGGGGAGCGGCTTGTCCCGCAGCAGCGCCGGGCTCGCCACCAGCGTGTCGGCTTCCGCCAGAAACGGCACCGCGCGGAATTGCGGCCAGGGCTCGGGGCCGCGCCGGATCGCCAGATCGAAGCCGCCGCGCAGGGCGTCCTGCAAGGTCGTGGTCGTGGCGACCGCGACTTCGGTTCCGGGCCGCGCCCGGTGGAACCCGTCGAGGCGCGGAATCAGCCAGCGCATGGCGAAGGTCGAGGGCGCGCTGACCTTGAGCACACGCGGCGCCTGGGGACGGCCGCAGGCCTCCGCCGCCGCCGTGAGGCGATCGAAGGAGAGGCTGATCTCTTCGGCGAAGGCACGGGCCGCCGGCGTCGCCACCATCCTGCGGCCGACCCGGACGAACAGCCGCTGGCCGAGCCATCCCTCCAAGGCCCCGATCTGGCGGCTGACGGCACCGTGGGTCAGCCCGAGTTCGAGCCCGGCCTGGGCGTAGCTGCCGGCGCGGGCAGCGACCTCGAACACCTGTAACGCGTGAAGCGGCGGCAGACGGCGCATCCCTGTCCTCAGTCGGAACCGTGAGAAAATCGCACGCAACCCGTGAGCGATCCGGCTCTCATCACCAAAAGCTCACGGATCTAAGGTGCCGGCGCAACCGTCACCGGAGATGTCTTTCGATGAACCGCGCCGTTTCGCTGGATCGATGGGACGGAGCGACGGCGCCGGCCGAGCCCCATCGACGGCGCAGCCTCGGCGGGGCCTGTCTCGCCCACGCGCTGCATGACGGCTACACCGACCTGCTCTACGTGCTGCTGCCGGTCTGGCAGACGGAATTCGGCCTCGGCTATGCCGGCCTCGCCGTGATGCGGAGCCTCTACTACGCCACCATGGGCGGGCTGCAGATCCCGGCCGACCGGCTGGCGGCGCGGCTTCCGGTCCGGGCCGCACTGGCGCTCTCGACCCTGGTCGCGGCCGCCGGCTTCGTGATCATGGCCCTGAGCCAGGGGCTGGCCGGGCTCTGTGCCGGACTGGTGCTGGCTGGAATCGGTGCCAGCATTCAGCATCCGCAGGCCTCGCTGCTGGTGTCCCAGGCCTATGGCGCCGCCGCGCGGGGGCCGCTCGGGATCTACAATTTCTCCGGCGATCTCGGGAAAGCCCTGTTCCCGGTCGTGGTCGCGCTGCTGCTCGGCTGGATGGCATGGCGGCCGGTCTCCGGCCTGATGGCGGCGACCGGACTCGCCGTGGCCCTGGCGCTCCTCCTCGTCCTGCCGCGCGGATCGCTGGCCGCCGCACCGCCCCGCACCGGCAGGGCCGGCACGGAGGGCGCGGGCTTTCCCCTGCTGATGATTATCGGCGCCCTCGATACCGCCACGCGGATGGGCGCCCTGCTGTTCCTACCCTTCCTGCTCGAAGCGAAGGGGGGCACGGGCACGACGACGGGTCTCGCCCTGGCGCTGGTGTTCTCCGGTGGCGCCTTCGGCAAGGCGGTCTGCGGCTGGCTCGGCGAACGGATCGGGGTCGTGCGCAGCGTCGTCGCCACGGAAACCGCCACCGCCCTGCTGGTCGCCGCGATCCTCGTCCTGCCCCTTGGAGGAACCCTGGCCCTGCTGCCCCTCGTCGGCCTCGCCCTCAACGGCACCTCCTCGGTGCTCTACGGGACGGTGCCGGATCTCGCCCCGCGGGGCGATGTCGGCCGGGCCTTCGCCCGGTTCTACACCGCCGTGATCGGTGCCGGCGGCCTCGCCCCCATCGCCTACGGCGCCCTCGGCGACAGGGCCGGCCCGGCGATCGGCCTCCTCGCCGTCGCAGCCACGGCGCTCGTCATCGTGCCGCTCGTGCTCGGGTTGCGCCGGCCGCTCGGCGCGACGGCGCAGGCCTAAGCAAGGCCGCAAGAACAAGCACAGCTTTACTGGAAAAATTGGTCGAAACGGCCAAGTCACCGTGTCGTGAGAGGTCAACCTTTCGTCATGATCGAAGGCCAAGGGCACCCTGAATAGCGTTTTCAGGGGAATGAACCGGATGCGAAAGACCTGCCTCGGAGCCTGCGTGGGCCTCGCCTTGCTCGCCGGCTTCGCCGCGCCCGCGCGGGCCGAGAACCGGACCGCGATGGGCGTCGGCGCGGGCGCCGTTGCCGGCGCGCTCGTGGCGGGGCCGGTCGGCGCCGTGGTCGGTGCCGTGGCCGGCGGGGTCATCGGTTCGAACAGCAACGCGCGTCCCCGCTCGGCTCGCAAGCGCCGCGCCGCCCTGCGCCGCCACGCGCGCGGCCCCGCGCCGCGCCGTGCGGCCATGGCCGAACCGGCCTCCCCTCGGTCCGACATGGTCCGCCCCGTGCGGGGCGGAGGCACCGGCACGCCCGCCCCGGCTCGTTCCGGCTGGCAGGATCCCCACTGAGGCGCACGGCGAGACTGTCGCTTTCGCGTCACAGCCGGAGAAATGCGCAAGCGTGACCGCTCCGGTGCCATTTTCATGACGCGATGCGGCGCGCAGGATCAGCCTCGTGCAATCGTCCGAGAGCGAGGAAGCGATGGCTGATCCGAGCGCCGACCCTGATCGAACGGACCGAAAGCAGGCCGTTTCCCGCGACGAGGGATTGTCCGTGGGACGGGTGACCAAAGGGGTCGCCTTCGCCCTCGGGAAGCGCCTGTCCGTCGAGAAGGACGCCGCCCTGCCCGATCGCCTCGCTACCCTCGTGGATCGTCTCCAGGCCGGACCTCTCGGCCGCACCTCCCTCAAGCATCGTCGAGTTGCCTGAATGTCCAAATTCGATCGCGCCCTCAGCGACGCCACCGTGGTCCCCTTCCCCGCCGCCGCGACCGATGCCGTCGCCGACGAGAACGTGGCCTCGATCATCGAAGTGCTTCAGGATCAGCTCAAGCTCGCCCGCGAAGGCAAGCTGCGCTCCGTGGCCGTGGTCTCGGTCTCGAACGACGGCAGCGCCATCGGCACGCAATGGTCCTGCGCCCACGGCGACGTGGCGAGCCTGATCGGCAAGCTCACGGTGCTCTCCCACGACATGATGGCCGCGCGGAACTGAGTTTTTCCGATCGGTTCAAAGGAAAAGGGCCGGCGGTGCATCCGCCGGCCCTTTCTTGTTCTGCGCATGAAACCGAATACGCGCGCCTGATTTCGCAGCGTCGCGCTGACGGAGGGGAGGCCCGCAGCGTCGTCGCGCCCTGAAGCGATGCGATCCGGACGCCATGACGGCACCCGGATCGCGCGGGCAAATTCCTCAGGCGAGGCCGAGCTTCTGCGCGAGGCCGATCCGTTGGAGCTTGCCGGTGGCGCCCTTCGGGATCTCGTCGAGGATCAGGATCTTGGCCGGCACCTTGAAGGCGGCCAGACGCTCGGAGGCGAAAGCGCGAATGTCCTTCTCCACCGCCTCGACACCCTCGCGCAGGACGATCGCGGCGGCGACATCCTCGCCGAGCTTGTCGTGGGGCACCGCGAAGGTGACGCATTGCGACACCGCCGGGTGGTCCATCAGAACCTCGTCCACCTCGCGGGGGGAGATCTTCTCGCCGCCGCGGTTGATGATCTCCTTCAGGCGACCGGTGATCGAGAGGTAGCCCTCCGGCGAGAGCACGCCCTGGTCGCCGGTGCGGAACCAGCCCTGCTTGGTGAAGGCCTCGGCATTGGCCTTCTCGTTGTTCTCGTAGCCCTTCATCACGTTGTCGCCGCGGATGACGATCTCGCCGGTCTCGCCCGCCGGCAGCGGCTCGCCGTCGTGATCGACCACCGCGATCTCGGGGCCGGCGGCAAGGCCGACCGAGCCCGCGTAGTGGGGCCTCGGCGGCAGCGGGTTCGAGGCCATCTGGTGGGCGGCCTCGGTCATGCCGTAGGCCTCGATCACCGGGGCGCCGAAGGTCTCCTCCAGCTCCTTCATCACCTGCGGCGGCAGGGACGAGGACGAGGAGCGGATGAACCGCAGCGGGTTCTTGGCGATGATCTCCTTGTTCCGCGCTGCGCGGCCCAGGATCGCCTGATGCATGGTCGGCACGCCGGTGTACCAAGTCGGGTGCACCTCCTCCATCCAGGAGAAGAATTTCAGGGCGTTGAAGCCCGGCGTGCAGGAGACCTGACCACCGACCGAGAGCGGGGCGAGGATGCCCGCGATCAGGCCGTGGATGTGGAAGAGCGGCATGATGTTAAGACCGCGATCCTCCGCCGTGAAGGCGAGCGCGGTGCGGATGTTGCGCGCGGAGGCGCAGACATTGCCCTGGGTCAGCGGCACGATCTTGGGCCGCGAGGTGGTGCCGGAGGTGTGCAGCACCAGGGCGATCTCTTCCGAGTTGGCCGGACCGCCCTTCTCAGCCGGTGCGGCGCCATCGTCGGCAAAGTGCAGCGTGAAGCTGCCGGCCCCCTCCTCCGGTGTCGGCCGCAGCCGGGCCACCGGCACGCCGAGCTTGTCCGCGACGCCGACGGCGGGGGATTCCGAGCCGTCCGCGACCAGCAGCAGCTTGGCCCCGAGATCGCTCATGTAGAACTCGAACTCGTCGGCCTTGTAGCTCGGGTTCAGCGGCGCCGAAGTGGTGCCGGCGGCCACCGCGATGAAGGCGGCCGCCATTTCCGGGCCGTTCGGCAGCACGATCGCCACCCGGTCGCCCCGGCCGATGCCGCGGGCGTTGAGGTCGGTGATGGTGCGCTCGGTCAGGGCCCGCAGGGCCTGGAAGGTCAGCGGCACGCCGCCGGGGCTCGACAGGGCGGGAGCCGCATCGGCGCCGGTCTGGATCAGCTCGTGGAGAGTCGTCGCGGCCACGCTGGCCTCCTTGGAGTCGATGGGGGAAGGGACGGAGGTTTCGGGAAGAAGCATCGCGTCACGCTCCCTGGATGGCGAGGCGCCCATTGGCCCGCTCCAGGCTCTGGGCCAGGAGCCGCATCAGGGCGAAGACGGTATCGATATGTGGGGTCGGCGTGCCGGTGAGGCGGCCGAGCTCGATCACCGAGCCCACCAGCGCTTCCAGCTCGATCGGCCGGCCGGCCTCGACGTCCTGCAGCATCGAGGTCTTGTGCGGGCCGACCTTCTCGGCGCCGGCGATGCGCTTGTCGATGCCCAGACGGAAGGTGACGCCGAGCGCGTTGGCGATGGTCTCGGCCTCGCGCATCATCTCGGCGGCGATCGCCCTTGTATCGGGGAAGCGGCAGATGTCTTCCAGCGTCGCGTGGGTGAGGGCGGAGATCGGGTTGAAGCTCAGGTTGCCCCACAGCTTGAGCCAGATCTCGGCCCGGATGTCGCTGGTGACCGGGGCGCGGAAGCCGGCCTTGGCGAGGCGCTGCGACAGGGCGAGCACCCGCTCCGACTTCGAGCCGTCGAGTTCGCCGAGGCCGAAACGGTTGCCCTCGATCACCTTCACGGTGCCCGGATCTGTGAGAACGGTGGCCGGATAGACCACCGAACCGATCACGTGCTTCGGGTCGAGGTTGTCGGCGATCAGCCCGCCGGGATCGGCGCTCTCCAGCCGCGTGCCGGCGAAGTCGCCACCGTGGCCGCCGAGGAAGTACCACCACGGAATCCCGTTCTGCATCGTGACCACGACCGTGTCGGGGCCGATCAGGTGCTTGAGGTCGGCGGCGATCGGGCCGACCTGATGCGCCTTCACCGTCAGCAGCACGACCTCGTGGACGCCCGCCTCCTGCATGGAGCGGGTGGCCTTCACCGACTTCGAATGGATCTCGGTTCCGTCCTCCTCGATCAGGCGCATGCCGTCGGCCTGGATCGCCGCCGCGTTGGAGCGGGCGATGAAGGTGACGTCCTCACCGGCCTCCGCCAGCCTGACTCCGAGATAACCGCCGATGGCGCCGGCGCCGACGATCGCGATGCTCATGTCTCTACACCCGTGCTGCCAATTCCGCTCCGCCGGCCAAGTCCCAAACGCCGTTCCGGCCGATTTCGTGCGACCGCGGAGACCGCTTTTGCTTGAGTTTCTGCTTATTCGAACCGGTTCGTGAGCGTGCCGATGCCCTCGATCACCACCTCGACCGTGGCCCCCTTCGGCGTCGGGCCCGAGCCGACCGAGGTGCCGCAGGCGATCACGTCGCCGGGCTCCAGCGTCATGCCCTGGGACAACAGGGCAACGAGCCGGGGCGCCGGGATCAGCATGTCGGAGATCGGGAAGTTCTGCCGCTCGCGCCCGTTGACCAGGGTGCGGACGGTGAGCGTCTCCGGGTCGAGACCGGTCGCGATCACCGGGCCGAATGGCCCGAAGCCGTCGAGCCCCTTGGACCGCGTCCACTGCGCGAAGCTCGCATCCGCCTTGAGGATCGCGGCGGAGGTGACGTCGTTGACGCAGGTGAAGCCGAAGATGTGGTCCGCCGCCTCCTCCTCGGTGAGGTCGCGGGCGGGTTTGCCCGGAACCCTGCCGATGACGATGCCGAGCTCACCCTCGTAGAACGCCCGGCCCGCCGCCTCCGGCACCGCCACCACCGCGCCGGAGGGCCGGTAGGTGTTGGCGGGCTTGATCAGGAACAGCGGCGCCTCGGGGCGGGACAGCTCCTGCTTCTCCATCAGCGCCCCGAAATTGTTCCACAGGGCGATCATCTTGGAGGGGTGGCAGGGCAGGTCCACGCTCACCTCGGAGAGCGGCAGCACCGCTCCCGTCGGCGTGGGCTCGCCGAATAGGTCGCCCTCGCAGACCTCGATCCGCTCGCCGTCGAGCCGGCCGAAGCCGCGCTGCCCGTCGTGAAGGAAACCGATCCAGTGCGTCACGGCTCCCTCCCTCACTGGTTACGGGCGACGAAGCGGGCGCGCATCGGCTTCAGCACGAACAGCGCCAGGAAGCCCGCGACGAAGGCCATGCCGGAGGCGAGATAGAACACGTTCTGCCAGGAGCCGGTCGCGGTCTGGATCGCCAGGAAGGCGGGCAGCATCAGCGAAGCCGTGCCCTTGGCGGTGTAGAGCAGGCCGGCATTGGCGGTGGCGTTCTTGTCGCCGTAGGTGTCGGCGCAGGTCGAGGGGAACAGCGAGTAGATCTCGCCCCAGGCGAAGAAG
The DNA here is from genome assembly GCF_014845115.1 of Methylorubrum zatmanii. Classification (GTDB taxonomy): domain Bacteria; phylum Pseudomonadota; class Alphaproteobacteria; order Rhizobiales; family Beijerinckiaceae; genus Methylobacterium; species Methylobacterium zatmanii. Next base: position 12,239 of record NZ_NKUI01000120.1, read on the forward strand.
ACGAGGCCGGTGAGCAGCACGAAGGCCATCGGCGAATGCGCGAACATGCCGAGCGCCAGGATGCCCGCGCCCTCGATCATGAAGGCCATGAACATGGTGTTCTCACGCCCGATCCGGTCGGAGATCCAGCCGAAGACCGGACGGGTCACGCCGTTGAGCACCCGGTCGATGGTCAGCGCGAAGGTGAGCGCCGGCAGGGTCAGGCCCAGGAGCGAGACCGGAATCGTGTCGACGTGGAAGTCCTTGGCGATGGGTGCGAGCGAGGCGGTCGCCATCAGGCCGCCGGCGGCCATCATCACGAACATCGCGTACATCAGCCAGAAGATCGGGGTGCGGACCATCTCGGCCGAGCTGTATTGGCGGCGGCTCGTGGCGTTCGGGGTGACGCGGCCGGCGAGCATCCGGTCCTTGTAGGCGGCGCTGGGCGCCGAGAGCAGGAGGGCGGCGATCATCACCACGATGCCCTGGCCGAGGCCGAACACGAGGAAGGTCTGCTGGTAGCCGCTGTCGCGGATCATCGCGGCGATCGGGATGACGGTGAGGGCCGAGCCCGCGCCGAAGCCGGCGGCGGTCAGGCCGGCGGCAAGGCCGCGACGGTCCGGGAACCACTTGAGGGCGTTGCCGACGCAGGTGCCGTAGACCGCGCCCGCGCCGATGCCGCTGATGGCGGCGGCGAGGTAGAGGAACCACAGCGAATCGGCCACCGAGTTCATGGCCCAGCCGATGGCGCAGAGGGCGCCGCCGAACAGTGTGACCACCTTCGGGCCGTAGCGATCCACGAACCAGCCCTCGATCGGAACGAGCCAGGTCTCGGTGAGAACGAAGATCGTGAAGGCGACCTGGATCGCCGGCTTGCCCCACTGGAACTTGTCGTTGATCGGATTGACGAACAGCGTCCAGCCATACTGCAGGTTGGCGATCATCGACATGCACAGCACGCCGAGGATGAGCTGCCCCCAGCGTCCGCCCACGGGCGTGTCGGCCCGCGACGCCGAATAGGCGCCTGAGCCGGGCAATGGATCGGCGGCTTGAACGGCCATGGAGCGCTCCCTCACTCACTCATCTTCTTGACGAGCCGGGATTTAAACCCGGCTCAGCCATATTGGAATTTTGGATACCGCATACGTAACCTCTCTCGCGCCAAGCGCTGACAGGAAAATATTTGGACGCAGCGCAGATATTTTTTGAACGCTCAGACAGAATGAATTCATTATGCGAGCGGGTGTGAGGCCGCACGCCTTATCATAGGAGTGGAACAAAGCCGCCAGGGATCCCGTTCAGCTTCACGAGAGTGCCGAAGCCCGGCGCAGCAGATGAACGGAGACAGGCGATGAGCAGCACCACCGACAAGATCAAGGGCGTCGCCAACGAGGCCGCCGGCTCGATCAAGCAGTCCGTCGGCAAGGTGACCGGCAACGAAAAGCTCCAGGCCGAGGGCAAGGCCCAGGAGCTGGAAGGCAAGACCCAGCGCGCCGTCGGCGGCGCGAAGGAGGGGGTCAAGAACGCCGCCGACGCGGTGAAGAGCAAGCTCTGAACCTAGCGGACGGTATCCCGCCATCGATGTGAGGCCGGAGCCGCACCCGACCGGGTGCGGCTTCCTCTTTTGCGGAAGGCCTGCGGATCCGTGAGGTTCGATCCTTCAGGCCGGTCCCAACCGATTTCAAGAAAGGATTTCATCATGAACAGGGATCAGATCGAGGGCGGAATCCGCAACCTCAAGGGCCGGGGGCGGACGGCGCTCGGCGCCGTGACCGGCCGCGCCCGTCCCCAGGCCGAGGGCGCCTACGAGCAGATTGCCGGCGTGGCCCAGGCCGCCTATGGCCGCACCCGCGAGCGCGCGGAGGAACTCTACGAGGACGGCTACCGCTTCGCCGACGAAGCCGCTTCCCGCGGCCGGCATTTCCGCGACGAGGCGGTGGAGCATGGCCGCCACCTGCATCGCGAGGCCCGCTCCCGTGGGCGTCACCTGCGCGACGAGGCGAACCGGCGTGGCCATGCCCTCGCCGTCCGGGCCGAAGAGAATCGCGGCGCGACGCTGGCGCTGGTCGCCGCGGCGGCTTTCGGCCTCGGCTGGCTCGTCAGCCGCCGTCGCTGACCGAGCAGGGCCCGGCGTTCCGTCCTCTGCCCCCGGCCGCGCGACGGCGCGGCCGGGCGGATACCCGAAGCGTGAACCGGGCCCTGGATGGCAGAGCCGGCCTGCGGAGATCTTGACGAAGCCGCGGTCGAGACCGGATGCGTCCTCCCTCGCGAAGACGGAGGACGAGAGCATGCCGGCACGATCCTGGCTCGATCTGACGACGGAGGAGATCCGTGCCCGGGACATGACCCGGACCATCGCCATCCTTCCGGTGGCGGCGGTGGAGCAGCACGGGCCGCACCTTCCCCTCGGCACCGACAGCTACATCGCCGAAGGTTATCTGGAGCGGGTGGCGCGGCAGGTGCCGGAGGCGCTCGACGTGCTGCTCCTGCCGGTGCAGGCGGTAGGCAAATCCGATGAGCACGATGCCTTCCCCGGGACGCTGAGCCTGACGACCCACACGGCGCTCGCCGCCTGGACCGAGATCGGGGCGGGCCTGCACCGGCAGGGGC
>NZ_NKUI01000121.1 GCF_014845115.1 Methylorubrum zatmanii
CAGCCTTCAGGTACAGGATCTGGTATAAGAGCGTGTTCAGATCGGTTCTCTCGAGGGGCCCACGCCCCTCATGCTGCCATGACAGATCGCCCGGACGGGCTCTGAACCCATGAGCGGGCGGATGCAGGCTTCCGGCGCGGCCCTGCCCATCCTCGCCCTGGTGGTGGGGATGGTGTCGATCCAGAGCGGCGCGGCCCTGGCCAAGGGGCTGTTCCCGGTCGTGGGCGCGGCGGGCGTGACCACGCTCAGGGTCTGCTTCTCCGCCCTGATCCTGCTCGCGGTGTGGCGGCCATGGCGGCGCGGGCCGGAGCGCCGCGAAATCGGGGCCATCGCGCTCTACGGCGCGGCGCTGGGCCTGATGAACCTCCTGTTCTACCTGGCGCTGCGCACGATTCCGCTGGGCGTCGCCGTGGCCATCGAGTTCACCGGGCCGCTCGCCGTGGCGCTCGCGGGCTCCCGTCGCTGGCTCGACTTCGCCTGGATCGCCCTGGCGGTGCTCGGCCTCGGCCTGCTGCTTCCGCTCGGCGAGGCCGGCAGGCTCGACCCGACCGGGGCCGCCCTCGCCCTCGGCGCGGGCCTATGCTGGGCGGCCTATATCGTGTTCGGCCAGCGCGCGGGGCGGGCCGGAGGAGGACGGGCGGTCTCCCTCGGCATGGCAGTCGCGGCCCTGGTGGTGGCGCCTGTCGGCCTCGCCGAGGCCGGCACCGACCTGTTCACGCCCGCCACCCTCGGGACGGGCCTCGTCATCGCCGTGCTGTCGAGCGCCCTGCCCTACTCACTGGAGATGTTCGCTCTCACGCGTCTGCCCCGCCCGGCTTTCGGCGTGCTGATGAGCCTGGAACCGGCGGTCGCTTCGCTGGCCGCCCTGGCCCTGCTCGGCGAGCGCCTGAGCCCGGTGCAGGCGGTCGCCATCGGCTGCATCGTGGCGGCGTCGGCGGGGATCACCCTGGCGGGACGTCGGGCCCGACAGGGACAGTGACAGCTGGTGAGGGCAGGACGGATCCGTCGAGCCAGACGCTACGCCTCTCCGCTACCCCTCCCAAACCTGCCCCGGCCGCAGGGCCAGGAACCGCTCCGGCGCGATGCCGGCGGCGGACAAGGCCTCGGCCAAAGCCTCGACCGGGCGCTCGATGCCCTCGTCGGTGAGTTTGAAGGTGCCCCAATGGTGGCCGAGGGCCTGATCGGCGCCGAGCAGGCCGAGGGCCTCCACGGCATCGGCCGGGTTCATGTGCTGGGGCTGCATGAACCAGCGCGGCTCGTAGGCACCGATCGGCAGGGTGGCGAGGCGCGGCGGACCGAACCGGGCGCGGATCTCGCGGAAGATCGCGCCGTCGCCGAGGCCCGTATCGCCGACATGGTAATGCACGCCCCTCGGCGTGGTGAGCAGGTAGGCGCACCAGAGCGCCATGCGCCGGTCGTTGAGGCCGCGGGCCGACCAATGGTTGGCCGGAGTCAGGTGGGCGGTGATGCCGGAGCCGAGATCGACCGACTCGCCCCAGTCGCGGGTCTCGACATGCATGGTGTCGTCGTAGCCGCGCAGGATCACCTCGTTGCCGAGCGGCGCCACGATCAGCGGCTGATGGTCCTGCCAGAGCCGGGCGAGCGCCGGCCCGTCGAGATGGTCGTAGTGATTGTGGGTGATCAGCACCGCATCGATCGGCGGCAGGTCGGCATAGGCGATGCCCGGCGGGTTGACCCGCTTCGGCCCGGCGAAGCGGAAGGGGCTGGCGCGCCGGGAAAAGACCGGATCGACCAGGATGTTGCGGCCCGCCACTTGGAACAGGTAGCTGGCATGGCCGATCAGCACGACTCGCAGCCCGTCGACCCGCTCCGGCGGCTTGTCCGCAGGATAGGGACTCGGGAAGCTGTCGGGCCACGCCTCGCGCTTGGCCGTCATCCGCCAGCGGGCGAGGTCGGAGACATCCTTGTCCGGCGGCTGGTTCGGCGCATGGAAGCGCAGGCCGTCGAAATGGTCGCTGTCCGGCCCGCTGTAATAGGGGTTCTTGCCCCGGCGATGGGCGGCGTAGCCGACACCACCGAGGGTCATCACCGCGGCCGCGCTGGCGACCGTGAGCAGGCCACGCTTCTTCATATGGCCAAGATGGTTGGCAGCTGTCCGGGTTCAAGCGCGGCGCGCGGCCTCAGGCCGGCTTCGGCACACCGACGACGGCGGCGAGTGTCTCGGCCAGGGCCCGAATCTGATCGTGGGCGCGGCGCTCGATCTCGTCGCGGGGGAGATCCGCCGTGGCGACGATCACGGTCCCGCTGATCCGGCCCTGCTCGGCCAGCAAAGTGAAGTTGAACCGGCCGGACCGGCTGCGGCGGACGACGTAGTGCGGCCTCGGCACCGGATGCTTTCCCCCTTGCAACTTGAGCGATCCCTATCGCTACGGCCGTGAGGGGGGAAGGTTGCGGCCGGGCCGGGTCACAAAGTCAGGAGCGCCAGCGCAGTTCCTGGCGCACCAGCGGGTTGGCGAAGGGCCTGCCCTCGCGGGCGGCTTCGAGAGTCTCGCGCTTGAGGCGGAAATACCATTGCGACGGAAGATCGCCCTGCCCCAGCAGCACCATGGTCGGCTTGCGGTCGAGGCCGGCCTGCGCGTGCTGGAGCACCTGCTGATCCTGGGTCAGGAACTGGCGCATCAGCGGGCGGGCGATCGGCTTGAGCAGGTTGAGCGCCGGCATGCTCCAGTAGAGCGCGTTGGTCAGCATGGTCCGGTTCGGGCCCATCGGCGTGGCGAAGGTGTAGTTCGCCACCCGCTTCGTCCCCGCCGCGATCCGCTCCAGCCGGACGCCGGGCAGGCGGAATTCGATCTCCACCTCCGGCGCGCCGCCGAGCAGCCGGTAGAGCGGCGAACTCGTGGTGGTGGCGTGGCTCGTCATGACGAAACCGTGCGGCACCGGCTGGAAGGTCTTCACCTTCTCCCGCAGCTCCTTGGAGGCCCGGAACCACCAATTGTCGTGAACGAAGGCGACGTGGCCGGGATCGACGAGGCTGAGGGTGGTGAGGTCGAAGGAAGCCTCCACCTCCAGTTCGAGCACGAGGCTGCCGGCGGGCTCGAAACCGAGCGACGGCACAGCCGGTACCGCCTCCAGGTCGGAGGGGCCGAGATGCGGGTTGACCCAGAGGAAGCCCGCGCTCTCGACGATGGGAAAGCGCTGGACCGCGATGCACGAGAAGTCGGAGGCGTCATGCTCGGACAGGGTCGGCACATCCCGGCAGCGCCCGTCGGTGCCGAACCGCCAGCCGTGGAACGGGCACATCAGGGTGTCGCCGTCGAACTTGCCCTTGGAGAGCGCCATGCCCCGGTGCGGGCAGCGGTCGCGCAGGGCGAACAGGGCTCCGTCCTTCGCCCGGCCGAGCACGACCTGCTCTCCGTTGAGCGCCACCGCCCGCATCTTTCCGCCCGCGACAGAGGCGGCCGGGCCGACGCAGTACCACGCATTGGGCAGCGGCTCGCGCATGGCGCGCGGGTCGAGGACGTCGTCGGGAGTGGAGGCACGCGGAGCGGCGGAGGACATGAGAGCGGACCGAGGCTGACCGGCGCCCTCTTTAGGCCCCCTGCGCGCCCTCTGCCAGCACCGCGCCGGGAGCCACTTTGTGCATTGCGGCGAGACAACGCAGCGCGAACACGTCTCCGGGTCTTTCGCGGGCCGGCAAAGGTCCCTACCTTGGGTTCATCCGCAACGAACGAAAGGAGGTGATCCAGTGTCTCATTGTCATCAGCCGTCGCCGACGACCAAGACCTGGACCGTTGCCTCCGGCGTGTGCGCCTGACGCATTCGCGGGATTACGGCAGGTTTCGTCGGGCCGACCGGTTCGACAATGGAAGGGCCGCCCCATGGGGCGGCCCTTCGCATCTTCGGGTATCGTCGGGAAAGGCGGCCTCCGGCTTCCGGGAGACCGCGGCCGGGCCGCCCCGGGCTCAGCGCTGATGAGCCTGGAACAGCGGCGCAGCCAGAGCTTCGCAGCGGGCGCGCCAGAGATCGCGCTCGGCCCGCAGATCCTCGATCTTTCTCACCTCCTCGGTGATGTGCGCGCGCAGGTCGCGGATCTCCTGGGCCAGCATCGCCTGAAGCTCGTCGCGCCGCTCGATCTCCAGGCGCAGCTTGGCCTTCAGCATCATGTTCTCGGCCATGATCTCGGCGAGGTCGTCATCGGCCGATTCGGCCGGGTTCGCGGCGGAGGTGACGAGGCGCGGCGCCCAGCCGGAAGGGCGCGCTTCGGCCTGTCCCGGCCCGTCCTCCTGCGGGTCGGCGGCCCGGCTCTCGGCCGCGGCGTTCCGCATCGCGATGAGCCAGTCCCGCAGCGGCGCAGGGCTGGCCGACGCCCGGGTGCCGGACTCGGGAGACGGGGCCTGTCGCGCGGGTTCCGACATCGGGGGCAGTCCTCAGGCACCTCCAGCGGTGCGGTCGGAGCCATCAGAGCCGATCATGCTTAATGAAGCGTAAAGCTTAACGATCCGGTCACCGTGTCCTGCGGGGACGCGCGAAGCGGCTCCGGGATTGACTCGGCGGCCGGCAGAGCCTATGCGCCCGGCTCCATTTCGACGAATGATCGTCCCGATGAGCCGCCGACCGGTCCGAGAGGCCGGAGGTCAACGTCCGACAGCGCGTCTGCGCCCTCGGGCGCACTTGTCGTTGCCGTGAATTCGCCGAAGCGTCAAACGAGCCCTGCCATGGCGCCCGCGAACGTGACGACTCCCCTTCGCATCGAGGATGCGGTCAACGATCTCTGCCCCTGGTCGGGCAAGCCGATCGTGCCGGAGGCGCTGACCCTCTATAACGGTGCGGTCGTCGGCTTCTGCGATCCCGCCTGCCGGGACAAGTTCGCCCGCGCGGTGGCGGCCTTCGAGGACGCGCTGCAGGCGCGCCGCGTGGCCAATGCCGGCCTTCACCAGTAGCCCAGGCTGACGAGACAGATGTTCGAAGGCCTTTCCGACCGCCTCTCCGGCATTCTCTCCGGGCTGACGCGCCGCGGCGCGCTGACGGAGGCGGATGTCACCGCCGCCATGCGCGAGGTGCGCCGCGCCCTGCTGGAGGCGGACGTGGCCCTGGAGGTGGTGCGCTCGTTCACCGACAAGGTGCGCGAGAAGGCGGTGGGCGCCACCGTGCTCAAGTCGGTGACGCCCGGCCAGATGGTCGTGAAGATCGTCAACGACGAACTCATCGCGATGCTCGGCACCGATGCCAGCGTCGTCGACCTGAACGCCCCCGCCCCGGTCGCCATCCTGATGGTCGGCCTTCAGGGCTCGGGCAAGACCACCACCACCGCCAAGATCGCCCGGCGCCTGTCGAGCCGCGACAAGCGCCGCGTTCTGCTCGCCTCCCTCGACACGCGGCGCCCCGCCGCGATGGAGCAGCTCGCCGTTCTCGCCAAGCAGGTCGAGGTCGAGAGCCTGCCCATCGTCGCCGGCCAATCGGCGGTGCAGATCGCCAAGCGCGCCATGGAAGCCGCCCGCCTCGGCGGCTTCGACGTGGTGATGCTCGATACCGCCGGCCGCACCACGGTCGACGAAGGCCTGATGAACGAGGCCGCCGAGGTGAAGGCGGCGACCAAGCCGCACGAGGTGCTGCTGGTGGCCGACGCGCTCACCGGCCAGGACGCGGTCAACACCGCCCGCGCCTTCGACCAGCGGCTCGGCGTCACCGGCATCGTGCTCACCCGCATGGACGGCGATTCCCGCGGCGGCGCGGCGCTCTCCATGCGCGCCGTCACCGGCAAGCCGATCAAGCTCGTCGGCGTCGGCGAGAAGGTCGATGCGCTGGAGGAGTTCCATCCGCAGCGGGTGGCCAACCGCATCCTCGGCATGGGCGACATCGTCTCCCTCGTCGAGAAGGCGGCCGAGACCATCGACCAGGAACAGGCCCTGCGCACCGCCGAGAAGATGCGGAAGGGCAAGTTCGACCTCGAAGACCTGTCGATGCAGCTCGCCCAGATGGAGCGGATGGGCGGCATCGGCGGCCTGATGGGGATGCTGCCCGGCATGGGGCAGATCAAGAAGCAGGTCGAGGGCGCCAATCTCGACGAGAAGATGTTCAAGCGCCAGCGGGCGATCATCTCCTCGATGACGCCGCAGGAGCGCAAGAACCCCGATCTCCTCAAGAACAGCCGCAAGAAGCGCATCGCGGCGGGTGCCGGCGTGAAGGTCGAGGAGATCAACAAGCTCCTCAAGATGCACCGGACCATGGCCGACATGATGAAGGCGATGGGATCGGGCAAGCGCGGCGGCATCGGCCAGGCGCTCGGCAACATGTTCGGCCTCGGCGGCGGCATGCCCGGCGGATTGCCGGGCGGCATGAAGCTGCCACCGGGCATGCCCGAGCCGACGCCGGAGCAGATCGCCGAGATCGAGAAGCAGTTCGGCGGCAAGCTGCCGCCGATGCCGCCGGGTTTAGGCGGCGGAAAGATGCCGGGCCTTCCGGGGCTCGGAGGACCGAAGGGACCGGGCCTGCCCGGCCTCGGCGGCTTCCCGTTCGGGAAGAAGAAATAGGCGAGTAGCGAGTAGTGCGTAGCGAATAGATCGATCCCGCATCCTATCCGCCACTCATTACTCGCCATTCGCACAACACACACAACCTTAGGAGCAAACCGTGTCCCTCAAGATCCGTCTGACCCGTGGCGGCGCCAAGAAGCGCCCGTACTACCGCATCGTCGTCGCCGACGCCCGCGCCCCGCGCGACGGCCGCTTCATCGACAAGGTCGGCGCCTACGACCCGATGAAGGCCAAGGACGATCCGGCCCGCATCGTGCTCGACAACGAGAAGATCCAGTCCTGGCTCGCCAAGGGCGCGCAGCCGACCGACCGTGTCCTGCGCTTTCTCGATGCCGCCGGCCTCGCCAAGCGCCCGGCCCGCAACAACCCGCAGAAGGCCGAGCCCGGCGAGAAGGCCAAGGAGCGCGCCGCCAAGCGCGCCGAGAAGGCCGCCGCCCCGGCCGAGGACGCCGCGGCCTGAGCCACGGCGCATCTTGCCCCTCCTTGTCATGAGGAGGGGTTTTGCCGTTTCCGGTCGAACCTCCGACCTCTCGTCATTGCGAGCGTGAGCGAAGCAATCCAGGGCGCGGCCCTTCCGCAGAGGGCAGCGCCCGCTGGATTGCCTCGGCGGACGCCTCGCAATGACGAGGGTGGATCCTCCTCGCCCGATCCAACCGGACACGGTCTCAGCGGTGGGTGGGCGCGGAAGGCGCCGCCCACACCCGCCTTCCGCACAGCGGAGGGACCAAACGTCCCGCAATCGAGGCACCCTGCATGGCCCGCCGCCCCGGATCCTCATCGCGCGGACCCGCGCGGCCCGAGCCGCTCGGCCGCCAGACCGTCACCTCGGCCCGCAAACCCGACGCGCCCAAAGCGGCGGCGCCCGCCTCCCTCGATCCGGATCTCGTCCTGCTCGGGGAATTCGGCCGACCGCATGGGCTGCATGGCGAGGTGCGGCTGAAATCCTATACCGGCCAGCCGCTGGCGATTGCCGGCTACGGGCCCCTGCGCGCCTCCGACGGCCGCACTCTCGAACTCGCCGATGCCCGCCCCGCCCCCGGCAGTTCGCCCGACCTGCTGATCGTGCGTGTGAAGGGCGTGGACGATCGCAGCGGCGCCGAGGCGCTGAACCGCGTCACCCTCGCCATCCCCCGGGAGCGCCTGGGGACGGCGGAGGACGAGGACGAATTCTTCCTGGCCGACCTGATCGGCCTCACCGTCGAGGACGGCAACGGTACGCTCATCGGCACCGTCGTCGCGGTGCCGAACTATGGCGGCGGCGACCTTCTCGAAATCCGCCCGGCGGCGGGGGGCCCGACCGCGCTCCTGCCCTTCACCAAGGCCTTCGTGCCGATCCTCGACATCGCCGGCGGCCGGATCGTCGCCGACCCGCCGGACGATCTGTTCGCCCCGCCCGGGCCCAAGCCCGCCGACGATCCGGGCTGAGCCTTCGTCCGCCGGCCTGCCGAACCGATGGGTCAGGGGCCGTTCGAGACCATCGTGACGTGGGCAAGCCGGAGCGGGTCGGACGACAAGGCCAGCGGCCCGTCGAAGGGGCGCTCATGCAGCGCGATCACCCCGAGCGTCGTCACGATCGCGACGGAAAACAGGACCAGCGTCGCGGCCTGCGACAACGGGCGCTCCCAGTGGACGAGGGCGAGCGCCGTCAGCGTGAGCACCGCGAGCACGAGCAGGGTCAGCCATTTGCTCTCGTCGCTGCGGGCGGCGCTCAGCGCCAGCCGATCGCTGCGGGCCGAGCGCAGTTGCATCACCGATTCGAGCAGGGCCGCATGGGTCGCCTCTCCGGCCTCGGAGGCGATGCGCGGCGAGGCCGCCGCCTGGAGCAGGCGACCGATGGCGTCGCCCGCCATCGGCGAGGCCGTGCCGGTCTTGGCCATGGAGGGCCACTCCTCCTTCACCACGGCGTCGAGATAGGCGAACAGCGAGGTCCGCAGGTTGCTCATGTCCGGCGCTGCGGCGAGGCTCAGGTCGTAGATGGCGAAAGCGTGAGTCCGCTCGGCTTGCACCACGCGGCCGGCCTGGCGCTGCCGCTCCCAGGCATCGCTGGCGACGAAGCCGGTCAGCAGGGAGAGCAGAACCGGGAGGATGCTGATGTAGGTCGGCACGATGCCGGATGCGATCCGGCCAACCGTCGGCCGGGTTCGGGACATCACGGTCAGCCCGATCAGGATCGCGCAGACCGCGAAGAAACCCACGGCCAGGAGGGTGAACATCAACCAGACCGGTTGGTCGAGCCAGAAGCTGAGGATCATTGCGGGATCGATCGAACCAGAAAATCAGTCCGCCACGTGACGGCCCGCCCGTTCCGATTCGGTAAAGGTCGCCCGGCCCCTCCCCAGATAGAGTCGCCGAACCCGCGAGATCGGCTTCACTCGCTCGATAGCGAACCCTCGGTGGCCGTTGGCGTTCAGCCAAGCGGGACACCCAAGCGGGTCCCCTCGGCCCCGAAGGAGCGCGTCCATGCGAAAGCCGATCCTCGTCATCTCCGCTGCTCTCGCGCTCTGCTTGTCCTTCGACGCGGCGCGGTCGCAGGGCTTTCCCGGTGCGACGGTCGGCATCCCCTTGGGCTCGCCCGACGCCTTCGGCAGCATGACCCGGCAGCAGGTGGAGCCTCCGGCCGAGCCATCGGTCCGGCCGGAGGCGGCGCGGCCCGACCGGCGCGCGGGCCCATGATCGCGGCGGCAGGCGCAGGACCATCGCCGGGCCGCGCCGAAGCGACCGGTGCCGCGGGCCGCGCGCTGATCACGGGCTCCGTTGACCCGCCCGGCCGGCGCCGTCATCAAGCGGCATGAGCGACAGCCCCAGCGACACCCTCAGCGACGGCCCTCTGCCCGGCGCGGCCCTCCCCTGGCGGGCCACCGTCCTGACCCTCTACCCGGAGATGTTTCCCGGACCTCTCGGCCATTCCCTGTCGGGGGATGCCCTGTCGCGCGGGACATGGAGCCTGGAGGCACGGCAGATCCGTGAGCACGGCCTCGGCCGTCACCGCAATGTGGACGACACTCCGGCCGGCGGCGGAGCCGGCATGGTGCTGCGCTGCGACGTGCTCGCCGCCGCCATCGACGCCGCCGCCGCTCCCGATGACCCCCGCCCCCGGCTGCTGATGTCGCCGAGGGGAAAGCCGCTGACGCAGAGCCGGGTACGGGCCCTCGCCGAGGGTCCGGGCGCGATCATCGTCTGCGGCCGGTTCGAGGGCGTGGATGAGCGGGTGATCGAGGCCCGCAACCTCGAAGAGGTCTCCATCGGCGATTACGTGCTCTCCGGCGGAGAGATCGCGGCCGTCGTGCTGATCGATGCCTGCGTGCGCCTGCTCCCCGGCGTGATGGGCAAGCACGCCTCCGGCGTCGAAGAGAGTTTCGAGGGCGGCCGGCTCGAATATCCGCATTACACCCGGCCCCGGGAATGGGAGGGGCGGACGATCCCCGACGTGCTGATGGGCGGCAACCATGCCGCCATCGCCCGTTGGCGCGCGGAGCGGAGCCTCGCCGTGACCCGGGCACGACGGCCCGACCTGCTGGAGCGCGAGGAGCCGTAGACGGATCTTCTCCTCCGCTGTGCTTGCCACAACTGAAATATCGTTCTGTCACCCGCAGCACACGCAAGCCGGAATCTTGAAAAAGCCGCTTGCGCTCCGACGCGCGATCCGTCATGTCCGGGAGCGGGACACCTCCCCCCAACGGGAGGCGCTCATCTGGAAGGATGGCTGACATGACGGCTCAGAAGCCCGCCGCGCGTCCGCGCGTGCCTAATTTCTCCTCCGGCCCGACGACCAAGCGTCCCGGCTGGACCCTCGATGCCCTCTCCGGCGCGGCTCTGGGCCGCTCGCACCGCTCGGCCGCCGGCAAGGCGAAGCTCGCCGAAGCCATCGAGCTGACCCGCAAGGTCCTGCGCGTGCCCGCCGATTACCGCATCGGCATCGTTCCCGGCTCGGATACCGGCGCCGTCGAGATGGCGATGTGGTCGATGCTCGGCCCGAAGCCCGTCGAGGTCATGGCCTGGGATTCCTTCGGCGCCGAATGGGTCACCGACGCGCTCACCGAACTGAAGATCGAGCCGATCGTGCGCACCACCGAGCACGGCATCCTGCCGGCGCTGGACGCGATCGACACGAAGAACAACGACGTCGTCTTCACCTGGAACGGCACCACCGCCGGCGTGAAGATCCCGCATAGCGACTGGATCGCCGACGACCGCGAGGGCGTCACCATCTGCGACGCGACCTCGGCCGCCTTCGCGATGCCGCTGCCGTGGGACAAGCTCGATGTCGTCACCTATTCCTGGCAGAAGGTGATGGGCGGCGAGGCCGCGCACGGCATGCTGATCCTCTCGCCGCGGGCGGTGGCCCGCATCGAGAGCCACAAGCCGGCCTGGCCGATCCCGAAGGTGTTCCGCCTCGCCAAGGACGGCAAGCTGATCGAGGGCATCTTCAAGGGCGACACCATCAACACGCCCTCGATGCTCGCGGTGGAGGATTACCTCGACACGCTGAAATGGGCCGAGTCCATCGGCGGCCTCGACGCGCTGCATGCCCGCGCGGATGCCAATGCCAAGGTCATCCACGACTGGGTCGCCCGCACGCCCTGGATCGGCCATCTCGCGGTCGACCCGTCGACCTATTCGAACACGGGCGTCTGCCTCGTGCTCACCGATCCGGACGTGCTCGCCAAGGGCGACGCCGTGGTGAAGAAGGTCGCCGCCGGCATCGTCACCCGTCTGGAGAGCGAAGGCGTCGCCTTCGACTTCGGCGCCTACCGCGATGCGCCCGCCGGCCTTCGCATCTGGTGCGGAGCCACCGTGGAAGCGTCCGACCTCGCGGCGCTCACACCCTGGCTCGACTGGGCCTTCGCCCAGGAAAAGGCGGCGCTCGCCGCCGCCGCGGCCTGATGGTCTGAGTGAGCCCGATGGCCGGTCGCGAGACCGGCCATTTGCTTATCGACGCGCTCCAGCGATCCGCCGGTCTTTGTCCCGCGCGACGCGGCGACCGGCCATGCTTCCATGGAAAGCAGCGATCCTGCGCGCCTGCACGACGCGAGGTGCCCCCATGACCAAGCCCAAGGTCCTTATCTCCGACGCCCTGTCCGACGCCGCCGTCCAGATCTTCCGTGATCGCGGCATCGAGGTCGATTTCCAGCCCGCCCTCGGCAAGGACAAGGAGGCGCTGGCCGCCGTCATCGGCAATTATGACGGCCTCGCCATCCGCTCCGCCACCAAGGTGACGGGCAAGCTGCTCGCCGAGGCCAACCGCCTCAAGGTGGTGGGCCGCGCCGGCATCGGCGTCGACAATGTCGACGTGCCGGCGGCGACATCGCGCGGCGTGATCGTGATGAACACGCCGTTCGGCAACTCGATCACCACCGCCGAGCACGCCATCGCCATGATGTTCGCGCTCGCCCGCCAGATCCCGCAGGCCGACGCCTCGACCCAGGCCGGCAAGTGGGAGAAGAACCGCTTCATGGGGGTCGAGCTCACCGGCAAGACCCTCGGCGTGATCGGCTGCGGCAATATCGGCGCCGTGGTCGCCGACCGGGCGATCGGGCTGAAGCTGAAGGTGGTCGCCTACGATCCCTTCCTGACGCCGGAGCGCGCCGCCGAGATCGGGGTGGAGAAGGTCGAGCTCGACCAGTTGCTGGCCCGGGCCGACATCATCACCCTGCACGTGCCGCTGACCGACAAGACCCGTAACATCCTCTCGACAGAAAACCTCGCCCGGACCAAGCGCGGCGTGCGCATCGTCAACTGCGCCCGCGGCGGCCTCGTGGACGAGGCGGCGTTGCGCGCGGCGCTCGATTCCGGCCACGTGGCGGGCGCGGCCTTCGACGTGTTCGTCACCGAGCCGGCGGTCGAGAACCCGCTGTTCGGCCATCCCAACGTGATCTGCACGCCGCATCTCGGCGCCTCGACCTCGGAGGCACAGGAGAACGTCGCCCTGCAGGTTGCCGAGCAGATGGCGGATTACCTGCTGAGCGGCGCCATCACCAACGCCATCAACTTCCCCTCGATCTCGGCGGAGGAGGCGCCCCGGCTCAAGCCCTTCGTCGCGCTCTGCGAGAAGCTCGGCTCGTTCCTCGGCCAACTCACCGAGGCGCCGATCAAGGGCATCCGCATCACCTACGAGGGCGCGGTGGCCGGCATGAACACCCGCGCGCTAACCTCGGCGGCGGTGACCGGTGTGCTGCGCCCGATCCTTCAGGACGTGAACATGGTCTCGGCTCCCGTCATCGCGCGGGATCGTGGGATCGTCGTGGACGAGATCAAGCGTGAGGGCGGGGCCAGCGACTACGAGTCGGTGGTGCGCATCACGGTCGAGGCCGAGGACATG
>NZ_NKUI01000122.1 GCF_014845115.1 Methylorubrum zatmanii
CAGGAGATCGTCCGCAACGTTTCACAGGCGGCGACCGGCACCCACGAGGTGACGACGAATATCGGTGGCGTCGCCTATGCGTCGGAAGAGACCGGAGCGGCGGCGAGCCAGGTTCTCGGCGCGGCCTCGGAGCTGTCGCGCCAATCGGCCCATCTCCGGGCGGAGGTCGGACGGTTTCTGGACACCGTGCGCGCCGCCTGACGCCTCTGAGGACGCCGCACGACGACGGCCTCGCCCCCGATGAGGGGGCGAGGCCGAGCGATTCTCATAAGCTGCGGAAAATCCTGCGCCGCTATGGGCGCGGATGCCGGCCGTCAGGCATTGCCTTCGATGGCGCGCAGGACGGCGACCAACTGCTCCGCCTGTCCGCGGGTCAGTCCCGTGCTGATGATTGTGCCGTTCCGGCAGATCGAGCAGGTGCCGTCCTCGGCGACCCGTACCTTGATCGAGGCCATGGTATCCATCCGGGAGCCGACGCGGCTCCCCATCCGTTCAAAGCTTAACCGTTCCTGAAGGCCCCGCAACCCCGCGAGTCCCTCTGTCCACGGAAGCGGCGTGACGTAAGGATCGCCGAGCCCCGCGTCACTGCGACAAAATGTGCCATGCCAAATCCGGTCGATCCCTTCGGGATGGCGGATTTGGGCTTCGCGCGGGCGTCGCGCGGGCTTGCCGATACGGGACCGCTCCGATCGAGCGGATCCCGTATCGGCAACCCTGTTCCCTGGGTTGAAACGCGAAGGGCGGCGACTCTTCGCAGAGTCGCCGCCCTTTCTTGCCGACACGCTGCGCGGAATCAGACCGCCTTCTTTTCCAGGCGCTTCTCGATCACGTGGTTGTCGAGGCCAGGGGCGACGAGCGGCGGCTCGGGCGGTGCCGGATCGGCTCCCTTGGTCAGGGCCTGCGACAGGCGCGAGCGCTCGAACAGCAGCACCACCACGATGGCGACGGCGAAGGGCAGCAGCAGATAGAACAGGCGGAAGATCAGCACCGCCGCCAGCACCGGCGCCTTCTCGGCATCGGTCTGGAGCTGCATGGCGGTGAAGAACACGAGTTCGAACACGCCGAGGCCGCCGGGAGCGTGAGAGGCCAGAGCCACCGAGAACGAGGCCAGGAAGATGCCGAGCACCGGGATGAAGCCGGGGTTCAGGCTGTCGGGCAGGGCGAAGTAGATGATGCCGGCGGCGCCGAGCAGTTCCAGCGGCGCGGCGATCAGCTGGCGCGCCATGATGCCGGGGCGGGGATACTCGACCTTGAAGTTACGGATCGTCAGCGGACGGAAGCGCAGCACCGAGCCGATCACGTAGAGCGCCACGAAGCCGAGGAGGGCCGCGCCGACGAGCCGGGCGGTGGCCGGGTTGGTGAGCGCCGCAGGCAGCAGGTTGTTCAACCGCGCCAGCAGGCCCGGATCGTAGACCAGGACGAAGCCGCCGAGCAGGAGCGTGCCGAGACCGAAGGTGAAGGAGCAGAGCGCCACCAGCACCGCGACCTGCGCCGCCGAGAGGCCCTTCGAGGTGTAGGCGCGGTAGCGCACCAGGGCGCCGGAGAACACCGAGGCGCCGATATTGTGGGAGAGCGCGTAGGTCGTGAACGAGCAGAGCGACACGAACAGCCACGAGATGTGGCGCACACCCAGGTGCAGCAGGGCGATCCGGTCGTACCAGGCGAGCGCGGCGTAGGCGACCAGGGTCGAGAGGCCCGCGAGCAGGAAGTGGTGCAGCGGGATCGCGGCGAAGGCCGCCTCGATGCTGGACCAGGACAGCGTCTTCAGCTCGCCCCAGAGCAGGTAGCAGGAGACCGCCACCGCCGCGAGGCCGATCAGGCCCCAGATGATTTCACTGACTTTCTTCATGAGAACCGGCCACCTCCCTCGGGACCGGCCTCTCCTGCGCCACGGCCGCTCGCATCGCAAGCGGAACTGGAGCGACCGTCTCGATGCGGCAGGCTCTTGCCCGCCGATCGTGACGGTTTCATGCCGGATGTGGCGGGCAGACGGGAAATCCGGCCGGTGCTGGCCGGGTCTCCTCCGCTGGTCTCAGGCGCGGGCGCGCAGGCCGATCGCGTCCATCTCGGCCTGCTCGCGGGCGGCTTCCGCCGCGCGCTCGGCGGAGCGCTCACGGTCCTCCAGGATCTCGACCTTCTTCAGTTCCTCGAAGGCCTCGCCCAATTCGGCTTTAGCCTCCGCGAGCTGGCTTTCCAGGGCGGCGGCCGACTGGCGCATGTTGTCCCGGCGGGCGGTCGCGGCGCGGGCATAGGTGGGATAGGCGAAGTGACCCGGATCGGTGATCCCGGCCTTGGCCTCCTCTTGCGCCACCTCCCGGTCGAGTTCGGCCGCCATGCGGTTGAAGTCGGCCATCATCATCTCGATCTGGGCGACCCGGCGGCGCTTCTCATCCACCTGGAACCGACGCAGCCGGATCAGCGTGTCACGCGATTTCATATCGGGCCATCCACTCCACGCTACGCTGGCGAGCGGCCCGACTGGCGCGGCGATCCTCCCGGACCGGAACCCGACGCGATCTCGAAGCTGCCTCACCCACCGCCGACGATGGCGGCCAACCGGGCGTAACCCTCGCCGATGGAGGTTGCTTCTTCCTTACTTTGCCCCAGAAAAGCCGTCAGATCGGGCATCAAAGCCACGGCCTCGTCCACCTCCGGTGAAGAACCGGCGCGGTAGGCTCCGAGCCGGATCAGCTCTTCCATGTCGGCATAGGTCGCGAGCACTTTGCGCGCACGGCGGATCGTAGGGAGATGGATCGGGTCGCAGGCCCGGGGCATCGTGCGCGAGACCGAGCGCAGCACGTTGATCGCCGGGTAGCGCCCCTGCTCGGCGATGCGTCGTTCCATGACGATATGGCCGTCGAGGATGCCGCGCACCGCGTCCGCCACCGGCTCGTTGTGGTCGTCACCCTCCACCAGCACCGTGAAGAGACCGGAGATCGCACCGTCGCCGACGCCCGGCCCGGCGCGTTCCAACAGGCGCGGCAATTCGGAGAAGACGGTGGGCGTGTAGCCCTTGGCGGTCGGCGGCTCGCCGCCGGCCAGGCCGATATCGCGCTGGGCCATGGCGAACCGGGTGATCGAGTCGATCATGCATAGCACCTGCGCGCCCTGGTCGCGAAAATACTCGGCGACCGCCAGCGTCACATAGGCCGCGTTGCGGCGCATCAGCACCGGTTCGTCGGAGGTCGCCACCACCACGACCGACCGGGCGAGGCCCGCCGCGCCGAGATCGTCCTGCAGGAATTCTTGCACCTCGCGGCCGCGTTCGCCGACGAGGCCGATTACCGCCACGTCGGCGGCGGTGTAGCGGGCGAGCATGGAGAGCAGCACCGATTTGCCGACGCCGGAGCCGGCGAAGATGCCCATGCGCTGCCCGCGGCACATGGTGAGAAAGGTGTTGATGCAGCGGACCCCGAGGTCGAGCGGCGGCCCGACGCGTTTGCGGCCGTGGGCCGGGGGCGGGTCGGCCCTCAGCGGATAGATCGCCGGCCCCTGCGCCAGGGGGCCGAGCCCATCGATCGGGCGCCCGAGGGCATCGAGGGTGCGGCCGAGCCAGGAGCTGGCGGGGCGGATCGCCCCCGCCGCCTCGTCGCGCACCAGGGCCGGGCAGCCCCGGCGGACGCCGTCGAGGGAACCGAACGGCATGGCGAGGGCCCGGTCGCCGGCGAATCCGATCACCTCGCACGGGACCGTCGCCGGATCGGCGCCGCCTCGGGCCTCCACCACGACATCGATGCGGCCGCCGAGCCGCATGGCGGCCACCGGCCCGGCGACCTCGACCAGGAGACCCCGGATCGCCGTCACCCGTCCGAAGGTTTCCAAGGGTTCGACGGTCGAGAGCGCGGCGAGTGCCGCCGCCAGCCCCCCGGATCCGCGCTCCTGCATCATATGCCCTCGAACCCGTTAACCGCAGCTCCGCCACCGAGCCGGCCGATGTCTTAACATCGGAAGGGATCCCGCCAAGGCCGTTCACCCTTCGGCCCGGCGGCGAACCGGCCGTCCGAAAAAATTGATCGGCGACGAATGATCGCCGTCTCCTTTCGGCAACAGGCCGGCCAACCTCAGGGAAATGAAGGGGTTAGCGCCGGGAGTGCGCCGCCGTTTTCGACCCTGGCGGAGCGAAGGCGGAACAGATCGCCAACCGGGGCGAGAATCGGCTGCGGACTCGAAAGAGACGAGGCTTGCAAGCGGGATTCGGCTTTTGTTAACGGTTAAGGAATAGCGTTTCGAAAGTGGGAATGAGGGAGCGTCCGCCGGGGCCGTCGGCGGGCGACCGGCGGCGGCTTGTCTCAAGCCCCCCCGAAACGGTCAGTCCGGTGGGGATCACGATGCGCGTACTTCTGATCGAGGACGACAGCGCTACGGCGCAGAGCATCGAGTTGATGCTCAAATCGGAGAACTTCAACACCTATACGACCGACCTCGGCGAAGAAGGCGTCGATCTCGGGAAGCTGTACGATTACGACATCATCCTTCTCGACCTGAACCTGCCCGACATGTCCGGGTACGAGGTGCTGCGCAGCTTGCGCGTGGCGAAGGTCAAGACGCCGATCCTGATCCTGTCGGGCATGGCCGGCATCGAGGACAAGGTGAAGGGTCTCGGCTTCGGCGCCGACGATTACCTCACTAAGCCCTTCCACAAGGACGAGCTGGTGGCGCGCATCCACGCCATCGTCCGTCGCTCGAAGGGGCACGCCCAATCGGTGATCACCACCGGCGACCTGATCGTGAACCTCGATCAGAAGACCGTCGAGGTGTCGGGCTCGCGGGTCCACCTCACCGGCAAGGAGTACCAGATGCTGGAACTCCTCTCCCTGCGGAAGGGCACGACGCTCACCAAGGAGATGTTCCTCAACCATCTCTATGGCGGCATGGACGAGCCGGAACTGAAGATCATCGACGTCTTCATCTGCAAGCTGCGCAAGAAGCTCGCCAATGCCAGCGAGGGCAAGAACTACATCGAGACCGTCTGGGGACGCGGTTACGTGCTGCGCGAGCCGGTCGAGGGTGAGGACCGCATGGCGGTCTGACGACAGCGGTCCCCGCCGACGACAGAACCCCGCTCCGGCGGGGTTTTGTCGTATGATGCGCGTCACTGCACCTAGCGGCCGGCGCGCAGCGCGATCACGCCTCGGGCTCGCGGAAATACGGCTCGACCGCGCCCTTCAGCTTTACGGTCATCGGGTTGCCGGCCCGGTCGAGCGTCTTGCCGGCGGAGAGCCGCACCCAGCCCTCGCTGACGCAATATTCCTCGACATTGGTCTTCTCGACACCCTTGAAGCGCACGCCCACGCCCCGGGTGAGTACGGCCTCGTCGTAATAGGGGCTGTTCGGGTTGACCGAGAGGCGATCGGGCAGCGTGTCGGACATGAATCGTCACTCCTGGCAAACGAGCCGGCCGGTTACGGCAATCGGGCCGGGCGGGCAATGGCGCGCTCTGTCTCGACGGCGGCGATCAACGCCTCCACCTGCCCGCTCTGAAGCAGCGGGACCCAGCGCGTGACCGTCTCGTGGGGGAAATCCCACCACGCGGCCTCGACCAGCGCCTCGATCGTCGCCGCATCGAAGCGGTGGCGCACGATCCGGGCCGGATTGCCGGCCACCACGGCGTAGGGCGGCACGTCCCGGGTGACGACGGCGCGGGCGGCGACGACCGCCCCGTGGCCGATGCTGACCCCCGACAGGATCATGCAGCCCGATCCCAGCCACACATCGTGCCCGATGGTCACGTCGCCGCGGGAGGTATGATAATCCTCGGGTGCGTCCGCCCCTGGCCACAATCCAGACAGGGCGGCGAAGGGATAGGTCGAGACCCAGTCGAGCCGGTGCCCGCCGCCGAGCAGGATCTCGACCTTGTCCGCGATGGAACAATAGCGGCCGATCGTCAGCCGGCGCCCCGATTCGGGGAAACGCACCTTCGGCCTTCCGTAAGAGTATGCGCCGATTGAGAAATTCCAGCGGCGTGCCAATCGTTCGAGATGCAGCCGCGTCTCATTGTGCGGGTTGCGCCCCCGCTTCAGCCGTTGCAACAGATGCCTCAACGGTGCCCCCTCGCAACGCGCGGCATGGCGGGCGTAATCCATTGAACGAAAAAGGACGGCATCGTCATGGCCGACAACATGTCCGAGGATCTGAAATCCGGGGCGCTCGTCTACCATCGACTCCCCAAGCCCGGAAAGCTGGAGATCCAGGCGACCAAGCCCCTCGGCAATCAGCGCGACCTCGCTCTGGCCTATTCCCCCGGCGTCGCCGCCGCCTGCATGGCGATCCACGACGACCCGCAGGAGGCCGCCACCCTCACCATCCGCCAGAACCTCGTCGCGGTGCTCTCGAACGGTACGGCGGTGCTCGGCCTCGGCGATATCGGCCCGCTGGCCTCCAAGCCGGTGATGGAGGGCAAGGCCGTCCTCTTCAAGAAGTTCGCCGGCATCGACGTGTTCGACATCGAGGTGAACGAGAAGGAGGTCGACCGGCTGGTGGACGTGGTCTGCTCCCTGGAGCCGACCTTCGGCGGCATCAACCTCGAAGACATCAAGGCGCCCGAATGCTTCGAGGTCGAGGAGCGCTGCCGGGAGCGGATGAACATCCCGGTCTTCCATGACGACCAGCACGGCACCGCGATCATCGTCGCGGCCGCCGTCCTCAACGCCCTCGAACTCGCCGGCAAGCAGCTCTCCGACGCCAAGATCGTCACCTCCGGCGCCGGCGCGGCGGCTTTGGCCTGCCTCAATCTCCTCGTGTCGCTGGGCGCCACCCGCGAGAACATCACGGTCACCGACATCAAGGGCGTGGTCTACAAGGGCCGGTCCGAGCTGATGGACCGCTGGAAGGCGGTCTACGCCCAGGAGACCGAGGCGCGCACGCTGGCGGAGGTGATCCCTGGCGCCGACGTGTTCATCGGCCTCTCGGCCGGCGGCGTGCTCAAGCCCGAATATCTCGAGAAGATGGCCGAGAAGCCGCTGATCATGGCGCTCGCCAACCCTTACCCCGAGATCATGCCGGATCTCGCCCAGGAGCGCCGGCCCGACGCGATGATCTGCACCGGGCGCTCGGACTTCCCGAACCAGGTCAACAACGTTCTCTGCTTCCCCTACATCTTCCGCGGCGCCCTCGATGTCGGCGCGCACGCGATCAACGAGGAGATGAAGAAGGCGGCGGTGAAGGCGATCGCGGCGCTCGCCCGCGAGGCGCCCTCGGACGTGGTCGCCCGCGCCTATGGCGGCGAGGCCCGGCCCTTCGGCCCCCATTCCCTGATCCCGAGCCCGTTCGACCCGCGCCTGATCCTGCGCATCGCTCCGGCGGTGGCCAAGGCGGCGATGGAGTCCGGGGTCGCCGGCCGGCCGGTCGAGAACATCCAGGCCTATGCCGAGTCCCTCGACCGGTTCGTGCACCGCTCCGGCTTCATCATGAAGCCGATCTTCTCCAAGGCCAAGAACGACCCCAAGCGCGTCATCTACGCCGAGGGCGAGGACGAGCGGGTGCTGCGCGCGGCGCAGGTGGTGGTCGAGGATCGGGTGGCCCGGCCGATCCTGGTCGGCCGCCCGCGGGTGATCGAGACCCGCATCAAACGCTTCGGCCTCGCCCTGAAGCATGGCGAGCATTTCGACCTGATCGATCCCGAGGACGATCCGCGCTACCGCGCCTATGTCTCGACCTATCTCGAGGTGGCCGGCCGGCGGGGCATCACCCCCGATCTCGCCCGCACCCTGGTGCGGACCAACAACACGGTGATCGGTGCGCTGGCGGTGCGCCGCGGCGAGGCGGATGCCCTGATCTGCGGGCTGGAGGGCCGGTTCGAGACGCGGCTGCGGGTCATCCGCGACGTGATCGGGCTCTCGCCGGATCTGCTCGATTTCGCGGCGATGAGCCTGATCGTGACCAAGAAGGGGGCGTTCTTCCTGGCCGACACGCATGTGCGCCAGGATCCGAGCGCGGAAGAGGTCGCGGATGTCGCCATCGCCTGCGCCGGCCATGTCGGCCGCTTCGGCCTGACTCCGAAGATCGCGCTGCTCAGCCACTCCGATTTCGGCCAGTCGGATTCGCCCTCGGCCCGGAAGATGCGCCGGGCGCTGGAACTGATCCAGGCGCGGGCGCCGCATCTGCAGGCCGATGGTGAGATGCAGGCGGATTGCGCCCTCTCGGAGCTTATCCGCGACCGGGTGCTGCCGGGCTCGAACTGGAAGGGCGCGGCCAACATCCTGATCTTCCCCAACCTCGATGCGGCCAACATCGCCTTCCAGTTCGCCAAGGTGCTTGCCGACGCCCTGCCGGTCGGCCCCCTGCTGATCGGCCCGGCCAAGCCCGCGCATATCCTGACCCCCTCGGTCACGGCCCGCGGCATCGTCAACGTCACCGCCGCGGCGGTGGTGGAGGCGCAGGCCGGCGCCTCGCAGGAGGCCGCCGCACCCGAGGGAGAGCCCGGAACGGGGCCGCTCTCGGAGTAAGGTCCCGCCTCACGGCTCGCGCTCCGGGCCCCGCCGCAATGTGGCGGGCCCCGGAGCTTGGCGGTAATTTTGCATTCAGCCCCGCGCGTTGAACGCCAGTGGAGTTTGCAATGTGCCGTGGTGACGATCCGACCTGTGCCGCCTTCACCGAGCATCGCCTGCGTTACCGGCGCGACATGGAGCCCGAGCGGCGCGCCTTCCTGAAGAGCGGCTTCGTCGCCACCGGCGGCGTGGCGGCGCTCGCGGCCGGAGGGCTCTCCCTGGTGAGCCCGTCGCTCGCCCAGACCAGCGCGAGCCGGCTGAGGCAGACGGCGCATTATCATCTGCCTGCCAATGCCGAGACCGTGCATTGGGGCTATTTCTCGAAGAATCTGAAGCCTCAGGTGGAGATCGCCTCGGGCGATTTCGTCACCATCGAGACGCTGACTCACCACGCCAACGACGATGCCGAGCGCATGGTGACGGGCGATCCCGGCGCCGAGAGCGTGTTCCTCTGGACCAAGGAGAAGAAGGGCGTTCCCCGCCGGGGCGCCGGGCCGGAGGATTCCAAGCTCGGGCCCGGCGGCGGTCTCGGCGTCCATATCTGCACCGGCCCGGTGGCGATCCGTGGGGCCGAGCCCGGCGACGTGCTGGAGGTGCGCATCCTCGACGTGGCGCCGCGCCCCTCCGCCAACCCGAAATTCAAGGGCCTGACCTTCGGCAGCAACGCGGCGGCGTGGTGGGGCTACCATTACAACGACATGCTGGAGGGGCGGAAACGCGAGGTCGTCACGATCTACGAGGTCGATGCCTCCGGCGAACGCGACTGGGCCAGGGCGGTCTACAACTTCCCCTGGCCGGGCGTGACCGACCCGACCGGCCTCGACCATCCGACCATCGACTACCCGGGCCTGCCGGTCGATCACACCCGTACCAAGCGCAACTTCGATGTGCTGAAGGGCATCCGCGTGCCGATCCGCCCGCATTTCGGCACCATGGGCGTTGCCCCCGCCGAAGCGGACATGGTGAACTCGATCCCGCCGAGCTACACCGGCGGCAACATCGACAACTGGCGCATCGGCAAGGGCGCCACGATGTATTATCCCGTGGCCGTGCCCGGCGCGCTGTTCTCGGTGGGCGATCCCCATGCGAGTCAGGGCGACTCGGAACTGTGCGGCACCGCGATCGAGTGCTCGCTCACCGGCACCTTCCAGTTCATCCTGCACAAGAAGGCGGATCTGGCCGGCACCTCGCTGGAGGCCCTCGACTTCCCGATGATCGAGACCGCCGACGATTGGGTGCTCTCGGGCTTCAGCTACCCGAACTACCTGAAGGATCTCGGGGCGGATGCGCAGAACGCGATCTTCCAGAAATCCTCCATCGACCTCGCCATGCGCGACGCCTTCCGCAAGATGCGCCAGTTCCTGATGCATGCGAAGGGGCTGACCGAGGACGAGGCGATCTCGCTGATGTCGGTGGCGGTCGATTTCGGCATCACCCAGGTGGTCGACGGCAATTGGGGCGTCCACGCCATCGTGAAGAAGGCGATCTTCGCGGAGCGGCCGGCGAGCTGACGGCGGCATCTCGCTTCCCCCGCCACGGCGGGGCGGCGGTCGTCCGCCGGACGAACCGAGCAGGACCATCGGTCACGATCCGTGCAACCGGGTATGAGAGCTGTGCTCGATGGCACCGCGATTGGCACAGCTCTAAGTCTCGGCGATGAGGCTCTCGATGCGGGAGGCCAGTGTCTCCAGAACGAACGGTTTGGTGAGCACCTGCATGCCGGGCCGGAGATAGCCGTTCCCGAGCACTGCATTCTCGGCATAGCCCGTGATGAACAGCACCTTCAGCTCCGGCCGCCGCTCGCGGCCGGCATCGGCCATCTGCCGGCCGTTCATGCCACCCGGCAATCCGACATCGGTCACCAGAAGGTCGATGCGGACATCCGATTGCAGCACCTTGAGCCCGGCGACGCTGTCGGCGGCCTCGATGGCGGTGTAGCCGAGATCCTCCAGCACCTCGGTGACGAGCATGCGCACGGACGGCTCGTCGTCCACGATCAGCACCGTCTCGCCCTGGCCGGCGCGGCCCGCCTCGGCGAGCTTGCGCGCGACATCGTCCTCGTCGGCCTCGCCGTAATGGCGCGGCAGGTAGAGGCAGACCGTCGTGCCCTGGCCGAGTTCCGAATAGATCCGCACCTGTCCGCCGGATTGCCGGGCGAAGCCGTAGACCATCGACAGTCCCAGGCCCGTGCCCTCGCCGGTGGGTTTGGTGGTGAAGAAGGGCTCGAACACCTTGTCGATGAGGTCAGGCGCCATGCCGGTCCCGGTATCGGTCACGCAGACGCTGAGATACTGGCCCGGCGGCATGTCGTGCTGGCGGCCGCCGGCCTCGTCGATCCACTTGTTGGCGGTCTCGATGGTGATGCGGCCGCCGTCGGGCATGGCGTCGCGCGCATTGATGCACAGGTTCAGCAGCGCGTTCTCCAGCTGGCCCGGATCGATCAGGGACGGCCACAGCCCGGCGAGACCGACGACTTCCAGGGCGATGGCCGGCCCGACCGTGCGCCGGACCAGCTCCTCCATGTCCTTGACCAAGCGGTTCACGTTGGTGGGCTTGGGGTCGAGGGTCTGGCGCCGGGAAAAGGCGAGCAACCGATGGGTGAGGGCGGCGGCGCGCTTGGCCGCGCCCTGGGCGACCGTCATGTAGCGCTCGAGATCGCCCATCCGTCCCTGCGACATCCGGGTCTGCATCAGTTCCAGCGAGCCGGAGATACCCGCCAGCAGGTTGTTGAAGTCGTGCGCCAGACCGCCGGTGAGCTGGCCCACCGCCTCCATCTTCTGGGATTGCCGCAGGGCTTCCTCGGTCTTGGCCAGGGCTTCGGCCTGCCGCTTGATTTCGGTCACGTCCCGGGTCGAGGCGTAGATCAGGCCGTCCCGCGGCACCGCGTTCCAGGACAGCCAGATATGGTTGCCGTCCCGATGACGGTAGCGGTTCTCGAAGGTTGTCTGCGCCTCGCCGCGGGCGAGGCTTTCCGCGACCGCCAGCGTGGCCGCGATGTCGTCGGGATGGACGAAATCGAGGAAGGGCCGCGCCTTCATCTCGGCCTCGCTCCATCCCAGCGTTCTGGACCAAGCCGGGTTGAGGCTGACGAAGTACCCCTCGAAATTGGCGACGCAGAGCATGTCCGACGAGGATTGCCAGACCTGATCGCGTTCGGCCGTGCGGGCGGCGACCTGCCGCGCGAGATCGGCTTCGGTCTGCTTGCGGGCGGTCACGTCCTGCACGAACACGTGATAGCCATCGACGCCTCCCTCCGTGGTCCGGCGCGGCAGGTAACGGATCTCGGCGACGCGGGTGCGCCCGCCGCTGTGCGGCCAGTCCAGCTCGAAGGTGACCGCCTCGCCCGCCAGCGCCCGCTCCATGAAGGATCGGCGCGCCGCGTAATCCTCCGGCTTCAGGAAGGTTCTGACATCCTGCCCGACCACCTCTTCGGCGGTCACGGGAAACCAGTCCTCGTACGCCTTGTTGGCGAAGCGGTAGACATGGTCCGCGCCGATGAAGGCGATGAGGACGGGCAGCGCATCGGTGATGAGGCGCAGTTCGCGCTCGCCGGCCTCGGCACGCTGCTCGACCCTGCGGCGCTCGGTGATGTCGGAGAAGAAGATGGCGACGCGGTGGGCGGCGGGATCGCCGGTGCGCAGGGCCCGCACGTCGAACCAGCGCCCGAACACGTCGGCATAATGCTCGAAATGCGCCGGCTCGCCGGTGAGGGCGACGCGCCCATAGGTATCGAACCAGTGGCGCTCCAGATTGGGCGCGAAGTCGCTGACCCAGCGGCCGGCGACATCGGCGCCGGTCTGCTGCACGAAGGCGGGATTGGCCTCGACGATGCAATAATCGACGGCGCGGCTGCCCTCGAACCGCATCTCGATGATGCAGAACCCGACCTCGATGCTCTCGAACAGGGTCCGGTAGCGTGCCTCGCTCTCCCGGAGCGCGACTTCCCCCCGCATGCGCTCGGTGACGTCGTGGCCCTCGACGAAGATGCCGTTCACCGTGCCCCCCGCGTCGGTGATGGGCTGGTAAACGAAGTCGAGATAGCGTTCCTTGACCGGGCCGCCGGGGACGGCCTGAACGTCGAAGCGGGCGCCCGTCGCCCGGTGGGTCCTGCCGGAGCGGAACACCTCGTCGAGCAGATCGACATAGCCCTGGGCCGCCGCGTCCGGCAGGGCTTCGGCCACGGTGCGTCCTGTCACGTCCCGCCCGTCGATGGCCTGCTGGTAGGCGGCATTCGTGAGCGTGAAGCGGTGTTCGGGACCGCTGAGCAGCGCGATGAAGCTTGGGGCCTGCTCGAACATCTGCGCCAGCGAGGCGGACTGGACCCGCAGCCGGAGCACTTCGGCTTCGAGTTCCTCGCGGGACAGAGTTTTCAGATCAGGGGTGGGCGCTGCGGGCATAAAAGGCGGCTTACCCCCTGAATGTGGTGCGCGCGAGGTGTTCGAGCCGAATGGAAGCTTCGCTTCGGTTGACAAATCGGGATCCAGGCGCACCGGATCCGAAACATTTGGTGCTCGATGCTCCTGGCGCCGACGACACTTTGCTCTCCATCGGCGATCACGCTCACTTGGCGGAGCCATGGCAAGCTCGGATCGAACCGGGAGGATCCGAATGCTGCGACGCGCGACACGCCTGCCTGCACAGTCCCTCAGCCGTCGAAGCTCTGAACGGGCGCTGCCCTCGTGCGGAGCGACACGCCTACGCTTCCACCGGCGAGATACGAGACAGTTGCCCCTCGTTCAGGGCGTGCAACCGAAAGGTCGGGAGACCGTGTACCAAGTTGTCGGATTTCTTGCCGTCGGCGCGGCGGGGGCAGCGATGCTTCACAGCTGGGAGCTTCCGCGCCCTGTCAGCTTCGGTTTCTTGGTGTTGTGCTCGGTCGCCGCTGCCATGGCTGCCTCGTCGTTGATCGTGATCCCTGCTTCAAGCCGGCCGACCATGGCCGTTCCGATCAGAGATATGCCGCCGACGGAAGGTCGGGATGCCGCGAAGGTCTGCGCAGCGGATCGATTGGGGGACGCTTCTGCCGCTTGATGGCGGTTGAAAAGGTACGGCTATCGGCGGATTCGCCTGAGGGCCCGAGCCCCGTACATCGACGCGGGCGACGAGAAGCCCGCCTCACGGGGGCGATGATCGACCTGTTTCGGATGCTCGCTACACAGCGACGGAAACCGGTTACGATCGGAGTGTCGCATCAGGCCTTGAAGTGGCGGAGGGAGCGTCCGCCAGACATGTGTGTTGAAATTATCAAGTCATTGTTTTTACTATTACATTCATGATACAGCCCGCCGTTAGTTGGACGATGTGTTGGACGTTTTGTTGGCCTCGCGCATGGCCCCGCCAGCGGTGCTATGATCGCCACCATGCCGGATCCCAACCCCACCGTCGGCGAATTGTTCAAAGCCAAGGCCGTCACTGACGAGCAGGTAAATGCTGCCGTCGTAGCGTACCTTGCGGATCCGACGCTCGATGCCCACGCGATCACCGACGGCTACAGCCTCGACCTTGCCGCGGCAGTCGCCGGCCATGGCTGGGCGAAGCAGGTCGTCGGCAACCCCGAGGCGAGCCCCAACCTCAAGCGCGGCGCGATCCGCACGGCGATTCTGCTGGCGCGGGCGCAGAAGGTCTAAGCCGCACGTCGGCAAGCCTGCGGTAACCCCGCGCCCCTATGTCGGCCGCCCGATCCATAGCCGGCAGCGCCATGCTCTCCGAAATCGCGACCGACCCGCTCCCGCCCGAAGCCGCCGAGTGGCGGAAGGCCTTCGGCGCGCTCCGCCCGACCAACCCGCCGTGCCGCTATGTGAGCGCGACAGCCTGGGCCAATATCCACGAGGCCTGCACCGACTTCATTGAGCGATTCGGCGCGGATGCCGTGCGTCTGGGCTGGACCGCGCCGCAGCTGTTCGGCGTCCATCCCGAGCACGGCCTGCTGCGGGTCGATTATTGCGGGGTGATGATGGTGGGCGGACGGAAGGCGATCGGCATCGAGGCGGACCGGATCCTGTTCGGCAACCTCACCGGCTACCGGAATGTGCCAGGCGCACCGACCGGCATTCCGATCTGGGAGTTTGCCGCACGGCGTGAGGGAAGATGACACACGACCCAGACGACACGCCGGCCGCACAGCTCGACCGCTACCTCGCCAACGTCGAGGAGCGCCCGCGTTACCAGCCGAAGCCCGTCAGATGGTGGCATCACTTGCTTGCCGCGGCCGTGCTCGCCGGGCTGTTCGCCGTCTGTGTCTGGCAGGTGGGGCGAGCGTTCAGGGCATGGTAGATCGCCCGGCATGACGAACATCATCCGCCCGAACTTCGGCAGCCGCAGTCGAGAGGCAGAGCCATCCGAGTTCGCCTCTTCGGAGGAGGAATACCAGCCGCTCCACGTTTACGGGACAGCGGCCGGCTATGTCGTGGCGTTGCTGGAGGACGCGCGTGGCCCGGAAGGACGCGCCCTTAAGGTCGTGGTTGGCTCGGCCGGCAAAAGCACGATCGAGGCAGTAGCGGTAATGCCGGTCACCGACGAAGGGCGCGTCGATGCCGACATGGCTGCCATGGCGGTCCTTCGTGCGCTGGAAATCGTTGAACAGGGCGACGAGCCAAGCTTAAACTGAGGTCGCCTATCAGAGCACTTCAGCTCTTGTCCCTCAGCTCAAGCACTACTCACCAACGCCATGGTCAGCTGCCAGCATCATCTCCTGCCGCCGGCTTGTTTCGGCCGTCACGCTGTCTAGGTGCCTTGGGCGGAGGATTGCCGCCAACAGTCGAACGGCGGGGCTTCCCCTTTGATGGTACAACTTGCGCTGCTTTCTCGCGCGGCTTGCGTTTGGAAGAGCTATTAGCAGCATCAGCCACTCCAGCGCGGTCCCTTTCTAATATGCCAATGTCAATACCTTTGTCGTTGAATAAATTCCTTAAATACTCGTCATAGATTTGCTTCTCGAATCGCTCATAGAACATATATCCAGCCTTGATTACTGGCTTCTTCTCTCCATCAAGATACGGTACAAATTTCCCATCATCATTCTTCCGCTTACTCCGCTCAAATAGCTCCCGGTACCTTCGAGGAGAAATACCCGAAAAATGCTCGAATTCTACGCACGGGTATGACTGATATTTTCCTCTTTCGCCTTTTTCAATCACGATAGAATCACTATGAAGATCGAGAACAAGGCTTTTAGGGTAGGGCTCCAGAAATACGACCTTTGAAACACCAGCAGCAACAATGTGCTTGGCGCACATGTGACAGGGAAATGTAGTGCAATATAGTAGGCTGTTTTTCAGCGGCCGGCCAAGCCGGGCTGCATCGGATATGGCAGACATCTCGGCGTGAACTATGCGACCGTATTCAAGGGCGTCCATAAACTGCGAGTCTTGTATGGACTTATTTTTTAAAACGTCGTCCAAGTTTAGCTTCAATATGTTGACTATTTCTGTCAAAATCTCTTTTTTCCGCCTGTCATTAGAGTCTTCCTCTCTCCTGAATTCCCTGTCGTCATATTGGTCGTCGCTCCAGTAGGTGCCGCCGCTCCCTTTTGGGACTTCGTTGGATCCTATCGATACAATTTCGCCCTCTAAAGAAAACACGGCCGCACCAACTTGACGCGATAGATCTAAAGTTCGCAGCGCAGCGGCTTTTGCTACAAACATACCATATTCACTTTTATTTGGCGATATACTATTAGAACCAAACAATAGCTCGCAAAATCTCTCAATCTGCTCTAATGTAGATGGTTCTTGTATATCAGTATTTATAATGAAATCGCCTTCTGCAAAAACTTTCGAGATACGTTGGCCGTGGGCAACATCGCTTTCAATTTGATCTTTTTGCACCAATCGTTCTGCTCTTTCTCTGAAGCGATCGATGAAGCCAGAATTTTCGCTATTGGCAAATTTGTGGGCGAGGTAGTCGACCCGTGCACCGCGTCGAGAATATATGGAGACTTGGAAAAAAAATTGTCCATAGACCGATCGCAATAGATCAATTTCCTCCTTCCTTTTGAATTGGTGTAAGAGATAGCAAGTTCTCGTGAATGGTTTTATATTCTTTTCTGCTTGCTCCGCCGGCCTCGAACGGAATATTCTGCCAATTGTTAGAGCTGCTAAAATGGCGTCATCTTCAAACTTTCCTCTTAAATGATTGCCGTAGCCGATATGTGACTCATAGCGCTCAAAAAGAGGTCGCGTCTCCAATTTTGTCGGCGGCTTAAAGGTTTGTTTAAGATTTTCGAAAATCGATGTTACCTTAATTTCCACCACATTATAGCCGAAGCTGCTTAGAATTTTCTTGAAGCCACTCACGGAAGACTGGACATCCACTCCGATAGGTGCTACAAACCCGAAGAATATCTCTGGGTATTCGATGTTCTGTATTTTGGCTACCATGGCGGAACGGTGTATCCATGACTGACGATGCCGACCGCAATGCAGTGGCCAAGCTCGAAGCGGCCAAGCTACACCTTGCAAGCGAAAATGAAAGCGTTGTCCGCCGCGCTATGCAGCAACATGAAGGCTTGGTTGACTCATGGCTTCATGATTGGCGCCTGAAATTGTTCCCGGACGATGGTCGCTCAAGCGTTGAGCATCTAGGTAAGAAGAAGCGAGCTTCAGCACGTTAGAAAGCTTAAAGCATTGACTCTGTGCTAGATTTTGTTGGCGTCATTCCCAAGATTGTTTCATGAAGCCAAGTGGCCGCACGCTGTAGAATCAAGCGTGCGCAACTGGCAGCTCATCCACCTGCGTGGTGTAGCGCGGCGTCCGCATCTCGAACTTCGTCGCCCAGGCCCGCCGCTGGCGCTCCAGCCCGGCACGGGCCGGCACGACGCTGCCCCGGCCGAAGCGGGCGTTGCAGGCGTCGAGCACACCCATGAGCCGGGCAGCGCGCTCGCGGTCGAGCCGGCCGATCAGGGCGCGCTGTGAAGCGGCGAGCGGCACGAGATCGACCGTCACCACGCCCGCCTTCGAATAGCGCCAGGGTGGATTGCCCTGCTCACGCCACGTGCGGGCCACGCCGTGTAGCGCAGCCGGAATCAGCGCCAGGGTGTCGTTCGTCGCCTCCGGCAGGGTGACCACCGTCGACACCGAGCGCATCGGCTCGCCCCGGTCGTGCTCGCTGGTGTGATAGAAGACCGTGACGTGATCGGTGCCGAGGCCTTCCCGCCGCAGCTTCTCGCCGAGCCGCGTCGCGTGCGCGGCCACCGCCTGCTCCAGCTCGGCCCGCTCCGTCACCCGGCCGGAGAACGAGCGCGTCACCGCGCAGCCCTTGCGCCGGGCCGGCACGAGGTCGAGCCCGAGGCAGGACACGCCGCGCAGTTCGTGGATCATACGCTCGCCCACCACCGTCAGCGCCTTGCGCACCGGCCGAGGATCGATGTCGCGCAGGTCCGCCACCGTGTCGATGCCCATCGCCTCCAGCTTCGGCAGCGAGGCACGGCCGACGCCCCAGAGCGCGCCGACATGGATCCGGCAGAGCCAATGATCGTAGGCGGCCGGCTCGGTCAGATCGCACACGCCGTCGAGTTCGGGCACCGTCTTGGCGATGTGGTTGGCGAGCTTGGCGAGTGTCTTGGTCGGGCCGATGCCGACGCAGGTCGGGATACCGGTCCAGGCCCGCACGGTGGCACGGATGTCCCGGGCGAGGGCGACGCGATCCCGCCGCACGATGCCGGTCAGGTCGAGGAAGCTCTCGTCGATCGAGTAGACCTCCACGTCCGGCGTGGCATCGCGATAGATCGCGTTGATGCGCGCCGACATATCCCCGTAGAGGGTGTAATTCGACGAGAACACGCGCACGCCCTGCGCCTCGCAGAGCTGCCGGATCATGAAGTAGGGCGCGCCCATCTTGATCCCGAGTGCCTTCGCCTCCGCCGTGCGGGCGATGGAACAGCCATCGTTATTGCTCAGCACGATCACCGGCACGCGGGCGAGTTTGGGATCGAACACCCGCTCGCACGAGCAGTAGAAGCTGTTGCCGTCGATCAGCGCGAGGGCCCGGCCACCGCCGATTCGATCCCGCAGACGCGCCTCGGCGCCGCTCATCGGATTTGACCGCCGCGGCTGGCGTGCCAGCGGATGGTGAAGCGCACCACGCCCCAGATGGCGGCCTCGGCCAGTTCCTGAAGCGCGTAGACCGGCAGGTCGGCATTGTCGAAGGCGAGGCGTGCCGTGTTGCCCTCGACCACCATGCGCTTGATCGACATCTCGCCATCGACCGCCGCCACGACGACGCTGCCGTGAACAGGCTTGAGGCTGCGGTCGACGCAGGCAAGGTCGCCGTCGAAGATGCCGGCATCGCGCATGCTCTCGCCGGAGATGCGCCAGAGGAAGGTGGCGGGCGGGTTCGGCACGAGCCAGCGCGGCAGCTCTAAAGCGTTCTCGACGAAGTCGTCGGCCGGCGACGGGAAGCCCGCGCAGAGCGACGGACCCATCAGCGGCACACGAACTGTGGAAAAACCCTCCTGCGGTAGCTCTGCGACCCTGTGCAGCCTCACCCAAGCCCCCATCTGCCTTAGAACAGATCAGGAACAAACAGCAGGACCGGTCCCGGTTCAATCGGTTCCGCGCACCAAGCGAAATCGGCTGTGCGGGCCTGTGGATAACGGGGACGGAGGAGAGACGACGATGTCGCAGGAGCGCTGCCACTTCCACTGCACAGACGGGAGCTATGCGGGAGAT
>NZ_NKUI01000123.1 GCF_014845115.1 Methylorubrum zatmanii
CTTACCCCTCAACGTCCCAACTCCCGCGCCGGCCCAACCCGCTCGGGCACGGCTCTAGCAGCCGCGGAGGAGCAAACGGAGGCGGTACGGCGCCAAGTCTCCCGTGGCTTCGTGCGTGGCGCGGCATGATCGGCGCTGAGCTCCACCGCATTGAGGAACTGCTTCCAGACGGAGCCGCGACCCTGCGCGTGCCTGTGATGGGTCCGTCGCTCTGTGCGGGCTTTCCCTCGCCGGCTGACGACTTCGTCGAGAACGCGCTGGAGCTGCCGCGCTGGCTCGTGCCGAACCCGCCCGCCACTTTTCTCTGGCGCATCGCGGGCGACTCGATGCGGGACGCCGGGATCTTTGACGGCGACCTCGCTTGCGTCGATCGCAGTCTCAAGCCTGGGCACGGTAGCGTCGTCGTCGCGGCAGTTGATGGCGAGATGTCGATCAAGCGCATGGTTGTTGAGGGCAACCGCGCGCGGCTCGCCTTCGACAACGCGGATCTACCCGTCTACGCGCTGGAGGAGTTGGCCGAGGCCGCGATCTGGGGCGTCGTTCGCTTCACGATCCGCTGGCATGGCGTCCGCTCCGGGCAAGGCCGATGAGCAACACCGCGGCACGTCTGCGCGATCGTATCGGCAGCGGGCGCGCCCTCGCACTCATCGATGGTAACAGCTTCTATTGCTCGTGCGAGCGCGTGTTCGACTCGAGGCTCGCCCGCGTGCCGGTGATCGTGCTGAGCAACAACGATGGCTGTGCCATCGCCCGCACCGCCGAGGCCAAGGCGCTTGGGATCAAGATGGGCGATCCCTACTTCAAGATCCGCGGGCTTTGCGAGGCGCACCCAGGCTCAGAGCGACCGTGGTGGAATTCCCCTTAACAGAGGCACCAAGCGGTCGCGTCCGCTCATCGCAACGGAATCGCCTACGCCACCAATATACCGCACCGCGACGGTACACGTTAGAACAAATCGTCAACGGCCTGCCCCTGTGGACAAGCGCGTGCAACAGCTCTGCGTACAATCGGCGCAGCCGCGGGAGCGGCCGAGCACGGATCGCAATCAGATCAATGACTTAGCTGAGGCTTGGCTGGGGCGCCAGGATTCTCACCTAAGCGGCAGCCCGCGTAAGTCGTTGACTCAGCAGCACTAAACGGCGTTACAGCTGCGTTGTCATACATTGATGTGCGACAACGTGCAACTCGTCGTTGGCTCAATATTGCGGACGTCAGTTCGGCTTGGTCAGCATGTAATGAATGGCCGAATGTGGCCGGCTGAGGTTTGCCCTTCAAAGTCGAATTGGAGCTAACTATGAGGTGTAGTCAGAATTCTAGAGGGTGTTACGGACCTACGAGGGCACCAAATTGGCGGCGATGCAGTCCCGCCGTGCCTACCCCTCCGATGTCAGCGATGAAGAATGGGCGCTGGTCGCCCCCTACCTGACCTTGCTTCCCGAAACGGCCGCTCAGCGCGAGCACAGTCTGCGGGAGGTGTTCAACGGGCTGCGCTACGTGGTGAAGACGGGCGCGCCGTGGCGCTGGATGCCCCACGACCTGCCGCCCTGGCACGCCGTGTATGACCAGGCGCAACGCTGGCTGAAAGCGGGCTGCTTCGAGAGTTTGGTCCACGACCTGCGCGCCGTGCTGCGCTTGGCTTCGGACCGGACCGAGGAACCTTCGGCCGTGGTGCTCGACAGCCGGACGCTCCGCTCGACGCCCGAGAGTGGCGCTCGCGCCGCCTGGGACGGACACAAGCGCACCCGCGGTTCGAAGCTGCACGCGGCGGTCGATACGCTCGGCCAAGTGCTGGCGCTGCATGTCACACCCGCCGATGCCGATGACCGCGCCGCCGTGGCCGCGCTGGCTGATGCCGTGCAGGAGGCCACCGGCGACAGCGTGGATCTCGCCTATGTCGATCAGGGCTACACCGGCGAGCGCGCGGCGAAGGCGGCGGCTGATCACGGCATCGCCCTGGAAGTGGTGAAGCTGCCCGAAGCCAAGCGCGGCTTCGTCCTGTTGCCACGCCGGTGGGTGGTCGAGCGCGCCTTCGCCTGGATGGCCCGCTTCCGCCGCTTGGCCCGCGACTACGAACGCCTGCCGGCTACCCTGGCCGGGCTGCACCTCGTCGCCTTCAGCGTCCTACTGCTCCGCAGGGCTGCCGATTTCGCAGCAGTCCGTAACAGCCTCTAGGGCCCGAAGCGAAGTCTACTCAGGATCTCCTGTTCAGCATAACTACTGTTTTCCTCTAACGATGTTGTGAGTTCATCTAAACGATCCCACCTTTTGGTTTGTTCTCTGAGGGCAGAAGACTGAGAGTGATGCGTGATTCTGTATAGCATCGGCATATCGCAGAACCGAATTACTCTATGTCCTTCTATAAGATTACCACTGCCCAATTTCTTGAGGATTGCGTGGTGTAGGGCGTATGCAAAATACCTTTCCGACCTAGTCGGAAATTTGGTTCCGTAATCCGCAAATAATCTCTCCGCAAACGGAACGCCGGAATCGATTCTGTTTGTGAGGGCTGGGTATATTTTTCCTGATGCTCTAACCATATCGGCAATCTTCATGAAATCGCCGTATGCGGTGTCGACATTAAAATCGCCAAAAATTGCCTTCTCCATGAATACTCCCGAAGCATGGATTAGGATTTGATTTTCAATTGAAATTTCTGAAGTATCAGAAGGAGAAGGGGCAAATATAGATCCTATGTTATAATCTTCATGTATCGCTATATAAGCTGTGCTTATACCTATGCGGCGGTATGCAATCACATGCCCAATTTCATGCATGATTACACCCGATTTAGTCTGATGTTTTGCACTGAGTTCTTCGCGGCTCAACATCAGGAGATTTTTCTTGAAGATTTTCATGGCTCAGACCTTCATTTTACTGTAGTTGACGACACTGCTAATAATTGTGCCATTATAATTCTAATGACAAACGTAGCATTTATCGCGAATTTGCAATTTTATAATAATATATTTATTGTGAATCGATATAATTCAGTTCAATAAGTTTTGCACGTCGTTCAATGTAAGTGCATCATCAGCTTTGTCCGACCGGGGCTACAGAGTTGATCAGACTTAAGAAGCGTGGGTCGGAATGAGCCACGGTTTTGTGCAAGCGGATCGGATGGCGCGGATAAGCGGCACTGTTGGCGAACACCAGAAGCTCTCGGCTCGGCATGCTGGTCAGGGCCTGAGCCGGGACCAACCGCGCGGCCTGCGGTGTCAGGGCAATGCTGCGCTGACCCTGCCCCTCGGCGGGCCGGGTCAGCGTCTCGACCCGGGCGGTGTAGTCGCCGAGCGCCCGCGACCAGCGCTCGCTCGCGTCGGGATCGACCGC
This sequence comes from Methylorubrum zatmanii, assembly GCF_014845115.1. Classification (GTDB taxonomy): domain Bacteria; phylum Pseudomonadota; class Alphaproteobacteria; order Rhizobiales; family Beijerinckiaceae; genus Methylobacterium; species Methylobacterium zatmanii. Next base: position 3,331 of record NZ_NKUI01000123.1, read on the forward strand.
CGGCACGTCGAACACAGTCACGATCTCGGCGGTGTTGAGGATGGTGTCGGCCCCCGCCTGCCCGTAGAGGCCGACAATCTGCGAACGGTCCTGCCACAGAGTCCAGAGCGAGGCGCCGTAGCCCGGAAGCTCGGCAGATGCAGTCAGGATCTCGGAGAACCGCCCGAGGGCTGCGGCCTCGTCGATCATCACCAAGATGCGTTCGGCCGGCCGGTTGCGGCGCACGCTCGTGAACAGATCGCTGAGGAACCAGCGCAGCAGCGGCGCCAGCAGATCTTTGTACTCGGGCGGCACCGCCACGAACAGATCGACCCGGCCGGTGGCGAGGTCGGCGAAGTCGAAGCTGGTGGCGCCGACGAGATGGCGTAGGCGCGCGTCGGCGAGCCATTGGAAGGCCTGGGCGCAGGTGGCGACGAGCGGGTCGCGGGTCTTCGGATCGGCCTTGAGGATCTCCAGGGCGCTCAGCGCGGCGGGGGCCGGTCGCAAATGTTCGAGTTGCGCGATCAAAGTATCAGGGTCGGCGATCAGCGCCTGGACCTGTGCGACGCTGCGGGTGCCGCGCTTCAGGGTGACTAGGAGTGCACCGGTGATGAGATCGATCGCCCGGTTGCGGAAGTAGGCGGCAGCCTCGCCGTCGCCGCCCGGTTCGGGAAGGAGGGCGGCAGCGGTATGCTGAAGATAGAGCACATCCTCCGGATCGCGGTCAGCAAGGGGATTCCATCGGTCCGTGCCTCCCACGAGGTTCAGCGGATCGAGACAAATGACACGCCTGCCGATGGCGCGGCGCCGCTCGGCCGTAGCCCTGTAAAGTTCGCCCTTCGGATCGAAGACGACCGCGGGCCCGGACCAGGCGTTCGGCTCGGGATAGGCCAGGTTCGGGATCAACGCGCCGGAGGTCTTGCCCTTGCGCGGTGGCGCGATGGTCGCGAGCGTGCCCTGGACGGCGACGCGCACCGCGCGCCCGGTCTCCGGGTCGAGGCCGAGTTCGAGGCCTCGACCCATCGCGGCGCGCTCGGCGGCGGTCGCGAAGCGCGCCCCCCCGAACAGGTCGGAGGCGTCGCGCCGGGGCGCGGCCTTCGATCCGGCGAAGCGCCAGCCGATCATCAAGGCAATCGGTGCGAGCACCGCCATCAGCGTCCAGAAGCCGCTCGCGAACGCCGGCGCGCGGCCGATGAGCATCGCCCAGTACAGTTCCACGATCGCATCGAGCTGCCCGGTGCGCCAGAGCGCGAACCACATGCCCGGGCGCATGGCCTCACTCGGCCAGAGGGTTGGATCGAGCCCGTGCACGACGAGCGCCGCAGTGGGGTAGCCAAGAAGCAGGATCGCGATCGTCAGGACGACGATCTTCAATGCGAAGGACATCGATGGTGGATTCCGTCGATCAGCGGTTTGAGCGCAGGCGAGAGGTCATTCAGCTCAGGGGGCTGTGGCGAGGAGGCTCAAGGGCACGCGCGCCTCCGCGTAGCCGGACTGCGCCACCCAGCTTCGCAGCACACCGTCCGCGCCATCACGGCGCCAAAGCAGTGCGCGGGAACCAGGATCGAGCCGGCCCGCGACGCGCATGCCGTCCGGCATACGCCAGCCGATCGGCTGCGGCTCCGCACCCCGCAGGGTGACCCATCGCTCTGGCGTGCGGTACCAAGCGACTAGTGCCAAGCCGAAAAGCAGTAAGGCACTGCCCAGGCCGAGACCGATTGGCACGAGGCGGTAGGGCAGCCGAGAGCGCCAGATCGCGAGCCGGCTCGCCGTCCCGGCTCGGATCGGCCGATGCGAGGCCTCCGCATTCCGCAGCGAGTCCAACAGCGCCAGGCGGTCTTCCGGCGTGAGTACGGATTCCGCCTCGGCGAGGGCGGCAAAGCGCGCATCGGGTCGCGCCTTTAAAAGCCCGTCAAGCCGACGCTTGCTTACCCGCGCCACCTCCGTCGCCTCGGCCTCGGCCGCCTTAGTGGCGGCAGCGAGGTTGTCCCGCACCGTCTTCGCCGTCGGTGATCCCGAGGCAGATGGAGCCGAGGCGGGCGGGCCCGCGGGGCGCTTCGGTGGAATGGCCACGAGGCTCAGCCCTCGACTAGCCAGAGAGCCGCGGGCTTGACCGCTTCCATCACCGCGAGGCGGAAGGCGGTCAGGTCGCGCAGCATCCGCCCGGCCTGGGCCGGCGAGGTCTCCTTAGCGAGCCTGGCGCGGTCGAGCTTCGGGATGCCGCGGAGCTGCCCCGCCGTGAGCACCTCGCGGGTGGCGTCCTCTAGCTCGAACGCGCGCAAATGGCTCAGCGTCGCCGCACCTGCGACCCGCTTCAGAATGACGGGATCGATCGCGCCGCGCAGCGCGTTCGCCACCACGAAGCTTGCCGCCGCCCAGTCCTTGGCCGCCTGAAGCAGCTTGCCCGCATCCGCCAGCGACCCTGCCTCGGCCGCGACCACCACGACGAGGCCGAGCTCGATCCCGGCCTCACGCAGCGACGCCGCCTCGTCCTTGAGCACGCCGAGCAGGCTCGCCGAGGAATTGGCCCCGAGATCGACCAGCGTCGGACCGGTCACGCTGTAGAGCGCGTTGACGACCGGGTCGAACTCGGCGCGCGCTGCCTTGCCGCCCGAGGCCTCGATCGCCTCGCGGCTGGCGCGCACCGAGAAGTGGCGCACGCTTCCCGGCTCGTTGTCGGCCTTCGCGGTCTTGAACTCCGTAAGGCGCGGGGTCGATTCGACTTCGAGTATCGGCACGTCGGTGACCGCCTCGGCCAGCCCGCGGGTGATCGTGCTCTTGCCGATGCCGCCGGTTTCCTGAGCGACGATAAGAACGCGGGCCATCACTCGGGGTCCTTCCTGAACAGGTGCTTGTGCTTGGTGACGTGATGATCGCGGATTTCGGCCTCGCTCATGGGCGGCTCGCCGGATTCCGGAGGCGAACCGGCCGTGAGCTCGGGGGCGAGCCGGGCTCGCCGTGCGCCGGCATCGGAGGGCGAAGCCGGCGCGGGCCGGCGCGGTGGCAGTGGAGCCGCGGCGAGATCGGGCCGCATGTCGCGCAGAGCCGCCCGCGCGGCCCGGCGGCGGGCCTGCCGGCGCACGCTAGAAATCACGCCGGTCAGCTGCGTGTCGGTGAGCGGGCGCCCGTCGGCGGTGGCGTAACCCTGTGCGGTCAGGCCGGCGGCAATCTCCTTCCAGGTGCTGCCGGAGGCCTTCAGGGCGAGCAGCGCGTCGAGGTTGTCGCGCACCATCGCCATCAGCCCTGTGGCCGCCCGCCCGCCCGGGGCGAGCGTCATGCCGTCGCGCGCCTTGGCGGAGGCGGCGAGGTCGCGCTTGAGGCGGCTGAGGTCGAGGCGGGACTGCATCGGCATGTACGCCGACCTATCAGGCGGTCCCTTGTCGGCCGGTGTGGTGGGGCCGGCAAATGCCAGGGATCACGGCAAGGAATCGTTAGCGCGCGGCTGCATACGGCAGGTAACGGTTGCATCGCGGCTGGACGCGGCAGCAATACGGCAACCCACGGCCAAGTACGGCAGCGATTACGGCTGGGCCACGGTAGCAGAAGGGATATCACACCACACGCACTGAAGTGGCCCGGCGTTAACCGCGCGGCCGTGTCGGCCTCGCCCAACCGCCTCGTCCGTGCCAAGCCTGCCGTCTCGATCCGCGCGCAGCAGGTACGCCGATGGCCCAGGAGGTCAAGCTCACCGTGACCCTGGAAGCGGCGCTCGCCGCCCGGTTGCGAGCCGCCGCGGCCGAGCGCGGCTGGTCCGCCGAGAGCTTGGCCGTCGAGTGCATCGTCCAGCACCTGGAAGTGGCGATCCGTCACCGCGTCCTAGTCGAGCGGATGGAGCAGATCGACGGCGCCATCCTCGAGATGGCCCAGGCGGTCGGCGAACTCGGTGCGCCGTCGGCCGGCATCGACCTGTCCAAGGTCTGCCGCCTGCACAAGGGCGACGGCGTCGCCGATCCGGCGCCGTGACCGCCTCGCTGCACCGGCTCGGTGCCGGTTCGCCGGCAGCGTCGTACTACACCCACGACAGCCAGCGCGAAGCCAAACCCGACAAGCGGGACGAGTACTACCTCTCGGACGGCGGCGGGGTCTGGTGGAGCAGCGGCGAGACGATCGTGCGCCACGGCGCGGCGATCGATGCAGCCTCGTTTCGCGACCTGTGTGCGGGGATCCACCCAGGCACGGGCAAGCCGCTGGTGCGCGGTGCCGGCCCGGGTCACTGGGCGGGCGTCGACTGCACTATGACCCCCGGGAAGAGTGTGTCCGTGCTTTGGATGGCCGGCACGCCCGAGCAACGCGCTGCGATCGAGGCCGCCCATCGCGCCGCCGTCGAGCGGGCGCTGAGTTTTGTCACCGCGGAGGGCCTCGTCACTGTCCGGACCGGCGCCGGCGGTACCGACCAGCATCGCCCGCGCGACCTGATCGTCGGCCGGTTCGATCACTATACAACTCGTGAGGGTGACCCGAATATTCACACGCACTGCGTGTTCATCAATGTCGCTGGTACGCCTGCAAATGCCGGTGCTGGTCGATACAAGTCCCGGACGCATCTAACCATTGAGCCTGAGCGATTATATGCCGCCCAGCTCGGAGTGGGAGCGGCGTACAGGGCGGCCCTCGCCGAAGGGCTGCGCGAGCGGTTCGGCCTGCAGTATCGCGAGGCCGGACGCGGGCAGTGGGAGGTCGCCGGCCTGCCGGAGACGTTACTCGCGGCCTTTTCCAAGCGCTCGCAGCAGATCCTAGCCTATGCGGGCACGGGCGCCAGCAGCGCCCAGCGCGAGATCGCCGCCTTGGCGACCCGCCGGGGCAAGGAGGAGTTGCCGACCGGGCCGGAGCTGGAGGCACGCTGGCGCGCGGAACTCGCCGCCTGCGTGATCGATCCGTGGCTGGCCGCGCGTCACCTTGAGCGCGACTCCGCCCTCGTGCTGACCGCCGAGCGCGATCGGGAGCGGGAGACCCCGTTCGAGCCGCCCGAGATCCCCGGCGACGGTGCGGTGGCACGCGCCGCCTCGGCCTTGTTCCGGCACGAGAGCGTCGTGGCGCGCAAGGATCTGCTCCAGCGCGCCCTGGAGGTCGCGGGCCTCGCCGGCGTCGGGGTCGACGCCGTGGAGGCGGAGCTCGCCCAGCTCGAACGGGATGGCGCGCTGCTGCCGCTGGCCGACGCCGCGATGGTCCCGGGTGCCAGCGCGTGCTGGACCAGCCCGGGCATCGCCGCTTGCGAGGCGGCGATGCTGCGCGCGGCCGATCGTCCCCTGGAGCGGACCTGGATTACGCCCGAGGCGGTCGAGGATGCGCTGGAGCATGCGCCTCACCTCAGCGCCGAGCAGGGCGAAGCCGTGCGCCACGCCGCCGGTCGGGACGGGGTGTCGCTGCTGCAGGCCGGTGCGGGGACCGGCAAGACCACGACGGCGGCCGCCCTGGTGGCCGCCGCCCGCGGCTCCGGTCTCCGGGTGATCGGCCTCGCCCCGTCGTGGGTGGCCGCCGACGAGCTCGGGCGCTCGACCGGGATCCCGGCGCAGGCGATCGCGCGCTGGCGCCAGGACCGGACGCTGACAGCAGGTCCGGATACCGCCAACCGCCCCGACCGGCCGGCGCTGCTCGACGCCGGTACCCTGGTGCTGGTCGATGAGGCGGGGATGGTCGCGACCCGCGACATGGAGGCCGTGCTGAGCGCGGCCCGGTCGGCCGGGGCGAAGGTGGTTCTGATCGGCGATCGGCGCCAGCTCGCCTCGGTCGGGGGCGCGAGCGCTCTGCGGGCGGTCGCCGATGTGGTCGGGCGCTCTGTGGTGCTCGAACAGGTCCGCCGGCAGACGGTGGAGTGGCAGCGCGCGGCCTCGGTGCTGATGGCGCGCGGCGAGGTCGAGGCGGGCTTGCGCGCCTACTCGGCCCGGGACCAGATCGAGCTGGTCGCCGGCGCCGAGGCTGCGCAGGCGCGCGTGCTCGCGATCTGGACCGAACAGCGCGCGGCGCAGGGCGAGGACGTGCTGATCGTGACCCGGCGCAACGCCGACGCTGCAGCGCTGAATATCCGGGCGCGGGCCGTGCTGCGGACAGAGGGACACCTCGGTCCCGATGTGGTCACCCTGCCGGCGCGCGACCGTGACGACAGGCCAGTGCCGCTCGCTCTCGCTGTCGGCGATAGCCTTCGCATCGGCGAGAGCCTGCCGCATCTCGGGTTGCGCAACGGCAATCGCGCCCGGGTCGAGGGGATCACAGTCGAGCCGGAGGGAGGAGCACGCCTGCGCCTGGCGCTGGAGGATGGTCGCGCGCTGGAGGTGGCGTGGTCGGATCTGGCGCAACAGCCGCGGTTCGGCCGGAAGCGGCCGCAGCCCAGGATCGTGCATGCCTATGCGGGCACGGCCTACGCGGCGCAAGGCCGGACCTCGTCCGCGGCGGTGATGTATGTCGGGGCGGCGACCGACGCGCGCGAGCTCTATGTCGGCCTGACCCGGCACCGGCACGAGGCCAGGGTGGTGGTCGAGCGCGACCGGCTCGACGCCCTGTGCCGGCAACGTCAGGCGGATGCGTGGATGCCGGCCACCGACGCGATGGTGCTGGAGCGCCTGTTCCGTGAGGCGCGGAACTACAGCGAGAAGGCCAACGTAGTCGATCACGCCGCCGACCGGGTGGCTTTCGTGCGGGATGGATCGCTGGAAACGCGCGAGCCCATCGGCCAAGGGGTCGACGTGCCGCGCGTGATGCGCGCGGCGCGGCTTTTACGTGAGGCGATGTCGTGGCTTGGCGTCGAGCCGCTCATCGTGCCGACGTGGCGGCTGGTGGATGCCTACGGGCGTCGTCTGACGCAGGCACCGGCCCGGGCGACGCGCGCTTTGGTCGACGAGCTCGCCCGCCGCCTCGATCGCCCCGATCCGCTACTCGACCGTGAGCGGGGTCGCCACATCGAGCGATGATAAGGCTGAATGCAGAGTGCAAAAAACGATTTCGTTGCCAGCAGTGCTAGCAACGCCTACGATCGGAGCATGGCCGTTTCCCACGCACCCAGCGCGACGATCACGATCGGTAATCTTGACGGGCGGGTGAAGAAGCGGCTTCGCGGGCGCGCTGCTATGAATGGCCGATCAATGGAAGCCGAGGTGCGTTCAATCTTCTCGGACACGCTCGGCACCGAGGCAGTCGAGTCGGTGAATTTGGCGGAAGCGATCCGCCGGCGGGTCGCGCCGCTTCGTGGCATTGAGCTTGAAGATCATCCAGCCATCTCGCTCGGTGAGCCGCTCGGATGGTGCTCTAAGATTACAGTTGCATCCTTCTTCTGAGATGCGCCTGTCGAGCGGCAGCTTGGTGGGCGCGCCGCCAGGCTGACCAGGCGAGCACGAGGGCGGGCTCAATGCGCCGCTGCGCCAGCCGCATCGCCACGCGCCGGATCTCTTGGATGGACCACGGCACCGGCGAGCTTGGCGATGAGCGTCGTTTTTGGGGGCGGACTGTTGGCCAAGTGGCGCACCCGCGCCAGCATCGCGAAGGCCAGCATCACCAAGCTGACGTGCCGGTGCCAGCCGTGCCACGAGCGGCTCTCGTTGTGGGCCAATCCGAGTTCCGTCTTGGCGGTCTGGAACGCGTCCTCGATCGCCCAGCGCCGGCCTTCCACCATCACCAGCTTCTCGACCGGCGTGCCGGCCGGGCACCAGGTGGTGAAGTACGCGAGCGCCCCGTCCGACAGGCTGCGCCGCACCAGCAGGCCGCGCGTCCACAAGCTCTGATCGAGCGCGGCGTCGAGCGCGTCGGCCCGGAGCGTGGCCAGCGGCAGATAGGCCCAGTCAAACAGGCGTGGTCCCTTGATTCCGGCTCCGGCCGAGAGGCGCAGCCAGTCCTGGTCGGGGATGCCCTTGGCGATCTCCGCGGCGGTGCCCGCGACGTCGAGGTGTGCGTTCCAGGACCAGAAGTGATGCTGACCGGTAACGCCCAGCACGTAGCCCTTGTAGGCGCGCCGCAGAGCCAGCTCGATCTCGCCCACGCCGTAGATGCTGTCGACCGCCATCCAGGCAAACGGCACCTCTGCCTGGATGGCCCGCTCGATCATGGTCTGCGCCAGCTGCGGCTTGGTGGCGAACGTGATCGCCTCGGGCACATGCGCTGCTTGCCTTCGGGCTGGATCGCCGGTCCAGGCTTTGGGCAGGTACAGGCGACGGTCGATGAAGGCATGGCCCTGATCCGAGACGTAAGCGGCAAACACCCCGGTCTGGCAGTTGGTGATCTTACCGGCCGAGCCTGTGTACTGCCGGCCCACACCGCATGAGGCTTTGCCCTGTTTGAGAAAACCGGTCTCGTCGATCACGAGAACCGCGTCGGGTGCGGCAAGCGTCTCGACGACGTAGTCACGCACGACATCGCGCAACGCCTCCGCATCCCAGTGCGTGCGACCGAGGATGGCCTGCTGGCGCCAGGGACCCGGGTCCCCGGCAGCCTCAGCCCGCATCCAGCCGGTTTTGCGCCGCTCACCCCCGAGCAGGCCGTCCAAGAAAGCGTTAACCGAGGCGGCGACACTCGGGGCGGCGAACAAGGGGCGGATGCGCTGTTTGGCCTGTCGTAGCGTCCTGGACCAGAGCTCCAGCGTGGATTGGAGCGAGGCTTAGGACATCGCGCTCTCCCATCCGAAACCTCTCAGATAGGAGCCTTTCCCTTCAACTGTAATGCTAAAAGCGTGGGACAAAACTGGTGTGAGCGGGTTGGGAGGGTATGGATGCTCTCGTACCCGACGACCTTTGGGCGGTAGTCGAGCCGCTTCTGCCGCCTGAGCCTGAGAAGCCGAAGGGCGGGCGACCGCGCGCCTCGGATCGGTCGGCGCTGGCCGGCATCATCTTGGTGCTGCGCACGGGCATGCAGTGGAAGCTGTCAGCGGGCGTTGAATACTGGTTCTTCCGCACTTCGTGCGGCGCGGAACGACAGGTCAGATCGCTATGAGGGCGCGCTGGCGCAACAGCGCGAAGCCCGCGCGGCCGAACATCGTGCGCTTGAGCATCTTCTGCCTACCGATCTGCCCCTCCACCGGACTCGTCGACCAGGGCGTCGTGATCGTGCCGCGTAACGCGTCCCTGTCGCCCTCGAGGCCGACGGCGAACTTCGCCAGCGGCGTCGCAGCCGCCGCCGCGAACCAAGCCTCCAGGCTCTCGCCCGAGCGCCGTCGCACGAGGTCGGCAAAGCGCGTCGCGACGGCCACGCTCTTCGCCAGATCGGGTGCCTCTACCCGTAAGCGATCGAGGAAGCGGCGATCGTCCGCAACGAGCGTGCTCGGGTCCGCCTGCAGAAGCCACGCCGTCCGGTTGATCGACGGGGGCCGCCATGGCGGCGCGCTCGTCGAGCCGGGCGTGGCGTCCATCACGTCCGTGCTCGCGCGACGCCGCCGCATCGCCCAATCCCGCACCATACGCGGACGGATGTCGGCGCCCGCGTGGATCAGCCCGCGGGCGAGTTCGGCGGCGTTGCGGCAGCCGGCCTGCCAGCGCGCCTCGAGATGATCGCGGTAGGGGTCGAGGATCGTCGGCACGATGCGGCGTCGCTGCCAGGAGGGCGGTGCGTCCTGGCGCAGCCAGACCCGCACCGTCTTGCGATCGAGATCCAGAGCGCGAGCCATGCCGGCCACCGAGGCGCCGGCCTCGGACAGCCGCTTGAGCTCGGAGTGCCGAGCCCGACGCGGCGCGTGCGTCGCCTGCTTCCGAACCTCGATCGCCGTCGGCGGCCGCGCGGCTCCCGCCACAGCCCGCGCCGCCTCGACCTCGTAATCGACGCGCGCACGACCGACGGCGCGGATCACGCCATGATGATGGGCAACGATCGCATGCAGGGCGACGCTAAGGTTACGCAGCAGGTGAAAACGATCGAGCACGTGCTGGGCTTGCGGCGCGCCCGCGCGGGCGCCCTCGGCGAAGACGTCGGCGCGGTCGCGAGCGATGACCTCGATGCCCGGATGGGCGCGCAGCCACGCGGCGACGCTCCCGGCGTCCCGGTCGGGCAGGAGATCGAGGACGGTGTGACGTTCGAGGTCGACGACCATAGTGCCGTAGCTGCGCCCGCGCCGCCAAGCCCACTCGTCGATGCCGACGACGCGCGGCTCGGGTTGCGTCGGCAGTGGCGCCGCACGCACGAGGCGCACGAGGGTATCGCCACTCACCGGCATCGCGAGACGATGCGCCATACGGGCGGCGGGCGCACCACCGAGGGCGAGACCGAGATGGCGCTGGAGCACGCGCAGCCGCTCGGACCGGCGGGCGTGAGAGACGGCGACGTCACCAACGCTCTCGCTGAAGGTCCGCCGCGGACAGGCTGGGTTCGCACAGCGGAAGCGTTGCAGCCGGAGGCGCAGGCGGACGGACCGGCCCTGCTAGGGAAAATCGGCGAGGGTGCGCTCGCAATGACCGTGCTTGCGCCCTGCTGACGATCGACAGGTGGGACAGCGCGTCGGGCTCGGGCGGGGTACAACGCGCACGATGAGCGGGTCGGTCGCCGGCTCGATGCCGACGACGTTCAAGCCATCGGGCACGAGGGGCAGGATACGGCGGGGCATGGCGTCCTCCGGAAAGCCGATCTCCGGAGATGGGGCACGTCACGCCGGCCGGCACACTTCGCCACACGAAGTGCGGAAGAACCAGACTTCGGTGCCCGTTGATAGAAGCACCTGCCACATTCCGAGGTGGGCTGCAGCGGCAAGACGAGTTGGCGGCGGCTGGGCGCGTGGCAGGCGGCCGGCGTCTGGGCTGCACTGCATCGCGCGATGCTGGAGCAGCTACAGGATGCCGGCGCGCTCGACTGGTCGCGCGCGGCCCTCGACAGTAGGAGCCTGCCGGCAAAACGTATGGCCCGCCCCGTCCGCAAGTGGCTCTGGATCCGCTGGTCTGAGCAGTCTGCATAAACGTATCCGGCCTTCGGGCGAGCCCTTGGCCAAGATGGAGATCCGCGCGTCCTGGGCCTCATAAAGGGGTCGGCGTCGAGCGCCATTTTTGCCGGGAGGCTTCCAGAACACCGATCTACTGTCAGGCCATCTTCCTCTCACCGCTCGCAGACATCGGAAGGCCGGCGCGCGCCGCGCCAGCCAAACTCGGATCAGGCGGCCACGGCCGTCGCCTCGTAGACGCGCCCGTGGCGCAGCAGCGCCCAGACGATGCGCGCCATCTTCGCCGCCAGCGCCACTACCGCCGTGTTGGCATGCGCCCGCGCCAGAAGCCCGCGCAGCCACTGCCCGAGCCGCGTATCACTTTGCCGGAGCGTCGGCATCGCCGCCCGGGCACCCTGGATGAGCGTTTTGCGCAGGTACTTGCTGCCGCGCTTGGTGATGCCGACCAGCCGGGGCTTCCCGCCGGTCGTCACCTGCCGCGGTACGAGGCCGAGCCAGGCGGCGAGGTCGCGTCCGCGGGCGAAGCTTGCCACGTCGCCGATGGCCGCAATCAGCGCGGTCGCATTGAGCGCGCCGATGCCTGGGATGGTGGTCAGCCGACGCGCGTTCTCGTCCGTGCGCGCCTGCTCGGCGAACTCAGCATCGAGCGCGGCGATACGCCGGTCGAGGCCCTGCCAACGCTCGCGCACCTCAGCCACGAGGGTGCGCATGCGCGGTGTGAGCGAGGAGCCCGCTCTTGTGTCGAGTAACGCAGCCAGACAGGCGGCCAGCTTGGCCCGCCCTTGCGCGACGACATGGCCGCGCTCCAGAAGGATGGCGCGGACTTGGTTCATCAGCGCCGTGCGCTCGCCCACGAGCTGGTCCCGGACCCGGTGCAGGGTTTGCACGTCGAGCTGCGCCTCGGACTTGAGCGCCACGAACCGCATCGTCGGGCGGGTGG
>NZ_NKUI01000124.1 GCF_014845115.1 Methylorubrum zatmanii
GGCGGCGGCGCCGGCGAGCGCCAGGGCGGCGAAGAGCTTGAGGCGGCGCATGCGGTTCCTCGAAACGCGTCAGCCCACCGGGAGGGCCCGGCGGCGGAACGGGAGACGACCCTGCGGACGGATCGTGCCGCTGACAAGCTTCCTCTGCCGGATGCCCGCCGGGACGAGCCCGTTTGCCCGGTGCTGTCGCCCCGCCGCAACAACCTCGGCGGGGCGTTGTGCGGGTCAGACCGCCTTCTGCATCGGCACGACGTTGTGCAGCGTGCGGTCGGCGTTGTCGAAGAAGCGGCGGACGTTGCGGGCCGCTTGGCGGATGCGCTGCTCGTTCTCGACCAGGGCGATGCGCACATACTCGTCGCCATGCTCGCCGAAGCCGATGCCCGGCGCCACCGCCACATCCGACTTCTCAAGGAGCAGCTTGGAGAATTCCAGGCTGCCGAGCGCGCGGAACTTCTCCGGGATCGGCACCCAGGCGAACATCGAGGCCTCGGGGGTCGGCAGCTTCCAACCGGCCTTGCCGAAGGATTCGATCAGCGCGTCGCGGCGCTTCTTGTAGGTGGCGCGCATCTCCTTGATGCAATCGTCCGGCCCGTTGAGCGCGGCAGTGGCCGCGACCTGGATCGGGGTGAAGGCGCCGTAATCGAGATAGGACTTCACCCGCGTCAGGGCCGCGAGCAGGCGCTCGTTGCCCACGGCGAAGCCCATGCGCCAACCCGCCATCGAGAAGGTCTTCGACAGCGAGGTGAACTCCACCGTGCAGTCGATGGCGCCCGGCACCTGCAGCACGGAGGGCGGCGGGTTGTTGTCGTCGAAATAGACCTCGGCATAGGCCAGATCCGAGAGCAGGATCAGCTCGTGCTTCTTCGCGAAGGCGACGAGGTCGCGGTAGAAGTCGAGGCCCGCGACGTAGGCGGTCGGGTTCGAGGGATAGCAGACAACCAGCGCCACCGGCTTCGGGATCGAGTGGGCGACCGCCTTCTCCAGGGCCGGGAACATCGCCGGGGTCGGCTCGGCCGGCACCGAACGGATCACGCCGCCCGCCATCAGGAAGCCGAAGGCGTGGATCGGGTAGCTCGGGTTGGGCACCAGCACCACGTCGCCCGGGGCGGTGATCGCCTGGGCCATGTTGGCGAAGCCCTCCTTGGAGCCCAGCGTCGCCACCACCTGCGTATCGGGGTCGAGGCTCACGCCGAACCGGCGCTGGTAGTAGCCGGCCTGAGCCCGGCGCAGGCCGGCGATGCCCTTGGAGGCGGAATAGCGGTCGGTGCGCGGCTTGCCGGCGGTCTCGACGAGCTTCTCGATGACGTGGCGCGGCGCGTCGAGATCCGGATTGCCCATGCCGAGATCGATGATGTCGGCGCCACGGGCTCGGGCGGCGGCCTTGATCCGGTTCACCTGCTCGAAGACGTAAGGCGGAAGGCGCTTGATGCGGTGGAAATCGGTCATGGCGTCGGTCTGTCCGGTGTCGCGGAACTTCTCCTCCCGCATTCTTCGTCGGCGGTGAGGAGTCGGCCTGTTTACCATCGACGCGGCTGCGCGCCGACTCTGATTCTGCGCCCCTGCCGCGATGACGACGCGGGGTCCTATTGGACCGGGTTGGGGGTGAGCCCCTTGGCGGCATCCTTGGCGGCCCCCTCCGCCGCGCGCCCCTTGACCTCGTTGCGGCTGCGGGCCCCCTCCAGCTCCGCCTGCAGGGCGCTCTGCCCGGCGGCATTGCGGGCGCGGATGGCGCGGCGCGGCGCCGATTCGCCCACCGGCATGTAATCCGCGTCTCCCTTGCGGGACTTGGCCACGAAATCCGGCGCATCCACCGCCTTGGGGCCGTAGCCGGCCTCGACGAAGGCGGATTTCAGCGGGTTCACGTCGCTGGAGCAGCCGCCGACGGAGGCCGCGACGGCGAAGAGCGGCACGGCCAAGGCGATCCGGGGGAGGACGATCCCACGGAGGGCAAGCCCATGCAGGGCGATCACGCGGACGGCGTGGCTCACGGTCATGACAAGGGTCTGGAAATGGAGCCTGGGGCGGGCGACATCTGGGAGGTGGAGCGTTAATTTGTCGGAAACGAGGCTCGGGACGCCCCTCACGGCGCCATGCGGGTCGATCCTGGGAGGGCGTGTCGGGTGGCGACGGAGCGGACGGACCTGGCAGTGCCGGATTTCGAAGCGATCGCGCGGAGCGCGAATCAGCTGGCGGAAGCCTTCCGGCAAACGGCGGCGGCCTCCTTGAAGCCGTTCGAGCAGGCCGGCCAAGGGGGCGCGTTCAACGGCAGCGCGTTCCAGGGGCCCAAGCTTCAGGGCGCCGAGGAGATCGACGAGATGACCCGCACCCTGACGCGGGTCGCCGAAACGTGGCTGAAGGATCCCGAGAAGGCGCTCCAGGCCCAGACCAAGCTCAACCACTCCTTCGCCGCCCTCTGGGCCTCGGCCCTGAGCCGGATGCAGGGCGGGGCGGCGGCTCCGGTCGTGCAGCCCGAGGCGAAGGACAAGCGCTTCGCCCATGCCGATTGGACCGCCAACCCGATCTTCGACATCATCAAGCAGAGCTACCTGATCCTCGGACACTGGGCCGAGGAACTGGTGGAGAAAGCCGAAGGCATCGACGAGCACACCCGCCACAAGGCGGAATTCTATCTGCGCCAGCTCCTCTCCGCCTATTCGCCCTCGAACTTCGTGATGACCAATCCCGAACTCCTGCGCCAGACGCTGGAGGAGGGCGGGGCCAACCTGATGCGCGGCATGAAGATGCTGCAGGAGGATCTGCAGGCGGGCGGCGGTCAGCTCCGGGTGCGCCAGACCGATCTCACCGCCTTCACCTTCGGCGAGGACGTGGCGGTGACCCCCGGCGAGGTCATCTTCCGCAACGACCTGATGGAACTGATTCAGTACGCGCCCAAGACCGAGACGGTGCTGAAGCGCCCGCTGCTGATCGTGCCGCCCTGGATCAACAAGTTCTACATCCTCGATCTCAACCCGCAGAAGAGCCTGATCGGCTGGATGGTGTCTCAGGGCATCACCGTCTTCGTGATCTCCTGGGTGAATCCGGACGAGCGCCACCGCGACAAGGATTTCGAATCCTACATGCGCGAGGGCATCGAGACCGCCATCGACATGATCGGCGTCGCCACCGGTGAGAACGAAGTCTCGGCGGCGGGCTACTGCGTCGGCGGCACCCTGCTCGCCGTGACGCTGGCCTATCAGGCCGCCACCGGCAACCGGCGCATCAAGAGCGCGACCTTCCTCACCACGCAGGTGGACTTCACCCATGCGGGCGATCTCAAGGTCTTCGCCGACGAGGAGCAGATCAAGGTCATCGAGGAGCGGATGGCCGAGCGCGGTTATCTCGAAGGCGCGCGCATGGCCAACGCCTTCAACATGCTGCGGCCGAACGACCTGATCTGGTCCTACGTCGTCAACAATTACGTGCGCGGCAAGCCGCCGGCGGCCTTCGACCTGCTCTACTGGAACGCCGACGCGACGCGGATGCCGGCGGCCAACCACTCGTTCTACCTGCGCAATTGCTACCTCAACAACACCCTGGCCAAGGGGCAGATGGTGATCGGCAACGTGCGCCTCGACCTCAAGAAGGTGAAGGTGCCCGTCTTCAACCTCGCCACCCGCGAGGACCACATCGCTCCGGCACTCTCGGTGTTCGAGGGCTCGGGCAAGTTCGGCGGCAAGGTCGATTACGTGCTGGCGGGCTCGGGTCATATCGCCGGCGTGGTCAACCCGCCGGGCGGCAAGGCCAAATACGGCTTCCGCACCGGCGGGCCGGCCAAGGGCCGCTTCGAGGATTGGATCGAGAAGGCGACCGAGCATCCGGGCTCGTGGTGGCCCTACTGGTTCAAGTGGCTCGAGGAACAGGCCCCGGAGCGGGTGCCCGCGCGCATTCCCGGCGAGGGGGCCTTGCCTTCGCTCGCGCCTGCCCCCGGCACCTATGTCCGCATGAAAGCCTAAGGAATCGCTGGAAGACTTTTGCCCATAGCGACGATGCTGCGGACACGGGACCGTGATTTGCCTTAATCAGAACCCGGGGCCGGCCTCGCGCCCCACGAGGGTTCGACCGCGTTGCATCACGCCACGGGACTGATCTCGATCATCGCGCTGGGTTTGGCCTGCGCGTTTCTCGGCGGCATGCTGGCCCAGCGGATTCGACTGCCGCCGCTGGTCGGCTACCTCGTGGCCGGTATCGCCATCGGCCCCTTCACCCCCGGCTTCGTCGGCGATCCGGCCCTGGCAAGCCAGCTCGCCGAACTCGGCGTGATCCTGCTGATGTTCGGCGTCGGCCTGCATTTCTCGATCGGCGATCTGCTCACCGTTCGCGCCATCGCGCTGCCCGGCGCGATCGTTCAGATCGGCGTGGCGACCGCCATGGGGGCCGGGCTCGCCTGGGCCTTCGGTTGGGGCGCCGGGGCGGGCCTCGTCTTCGGCCTGGCCCTCTCGGTGGCGAGCACCGTCGTGCTGCTGCGGGCGCTCGAAGGGCAGGGGCTCCTCGACACCGACAAGGGGCGCATCGCCGTCGGCTGGCTGATCGTCGAGGATCTGGCCATGGTGGTGGCCCTGGTGCTGCTGCCGGCGCTCGCCCCGTCCCTCGGCGGCGAGGCGATGTCGGGGAGCGCCCAGCACGGCGCATCGGCGGGCCTGTGGGTGACGCTGGGTCTGACACTCGCCAAGGTCAGCGTGTTCGTGGCGGTGATGCTGGTCGGCGGGCGGCGCCTCGTGCCCTACCTGCTGGGGCTCGCCGCGCGGACCGGCTCACGGGAATTGTTCACCCTCGCGGTGCTGGCCAGCGCCGTCGGCATCGCCTTCGCGTCGTCGGAACTGTTCGGCGTCTCCTTCGCCCTCGGTGCCTTCTTCGCCGGCATGGTGCTCGCCGAATCCGACCTCAGCCATCAGGCGGCGGCGGATTCGCTGCCGTTGCAGGACGCCTTCGCGGTTCTGTTCTTCGTCTCGGTCGGCATGTTGTTCGATCCGGGGATCGTGCTGCGCGCGCCGCTGTCGATCCTCGGCGTCGTCGGCGTCATCGTCCTCGGCAAGTCGCTGGCGGCGGTCGCCATCGTCCTCGCCTTCGGCCACCCCGTCGGCACGGCGCTCACCATCGCCGCGAGCCTCGCGCAGATCGGCGAGTTCTCGTTCATCCTGGCAGGCCTCGGCATCGCGTTGAAGCTGCTGCCCGAGGAAGGACGCGACCTGATCCTCGGCGGCGCGCTACTGTCGATCACCCTCAATCCGCTGTTCTTCGTGCTGTCCGACCGGGTGTCGCGCTGGCTCGGCGAGCGGCCGGAGCTGCGCCGCCGCCTGGAACGCCGTTCCCCGGCGCCGCCGCCGCTGAACAATGCCGCCCAGGGCCTGCGCGACCACACGGTCATCATCGGCTATGGACGCGTCGGCAGCGCCATCGGCCAAGCGCTGCAGGATTGGAACCTGCCCTTCGTGGTGGTGGAGCGCGACCGGCGCCGGGTCGAGGATCTGCGCGCCCAGGGCGTTCCGGCGGTGTTCGGCGACGCCACCGCCCCCGGCATCCTGGACGCCGCCGACATCGCCTCCGCCCGCCTCGTCGTGGTGGCGACACCCGATCCGCACCAGGCCCGGCGGCTGCTCGCCAAGGCCCGCGCGACCAATCCCGGCATCGACAGCGTGGTGCGCACCCACAGCGAGGCCGAGCGCCGCAAGCTGGAGGAGGACGGCGTCGGCCTCGTCCTCATGGCCGAGCGGGAGCTGGCGCTCGGCATGATGACCTACGCGCTGCGCAGTCTCGGCGTGCGCGAGGGCGAGGCGCGGCTCTTCGTGGATTCGAGCCGCTCCGAGAGCCGGACGAACCCGGTCACCGAACCCGAGCAGCCGGCACCCGAGCTGCGGCAGCGCCGGGACGATGCCGAGTAAGCGCTTCCAGAGCGGTTCGGCCTCTGGAACAGCATCGCAGCGATCACCTCGCCCCTCCCACGTCCTCTCCCTGAGGTGCGGCCGAAGAAAGTCTCGATGGATGAGGGCGCGAGCGGGACGAACTCCCGTCAACCGACACGAACAGGCCCTCAAAGGCTGTCGAGGCGGGTGATCAGCACCGCCAACTCGCTCTGGCGATGGATCGCGAGCTTGGCATAGGCCGCCCTGAGCTGGCTGCGCACGGTGCTCTCACCGACCGCGAGCTGATCCGCCGCCTCCCGCGGCGGCGATCCCCGGCCGACCAGGGCCGCGACCCGCGCCTCCGCCCGGGTCAGACCGAGCTGTTCGAGGAGCGGCTCGATCGGGCGTGTGGCCGGGGCGAGCAGATCGCGCAGCAGCAGGACCGCCCCGCCATCCAGGCCGCTGCCCGCCGCCGGGAACGGATCGCTGCCCCGCAGCGGCATCGCTTCGACGAAGAGCGGGTGGCCGCCGCCCCGGCGGCGCAGAAGGATCGTGCCCTGTCGCGGCCAAGTCCCGGTCGGCAGCGCCTCCGCCAGGAAGCGGTCGAAGCGCCCGCGATCGGCGGGCTCCGCCGCCTCCGGCACCGCGCCGCTGCGCAGGACGAAATAACCGCTCCCCAATGTCTCCGCCGCCGGGCTGACGAGCCGGACGCGGCCATGCCGGTCGAGCACGATCACGCCCGCCCGCATCCGGTCCAGGGCCGAGGTCAGCCCCTCCGTCTCGCGGCGCATCTCGCCAACCAGGGTCGCGAGCTTGAAGGCGCGGACGACATGCGGACCGATCAGGCGCAGCCGCTCGATCTCGGCGCCCTCGAACGAGCCCTTGCGGGCGTCGCGGGGCAAGCTGAACGAGAGAGTGTGGTGGTCGATGGGATCGGCGTCGATGTAGCCGCAGAGATTGCCGAGGCTGTGCCGGCTGAGGAAATGCTGGAAGAACGGATCGGAGCGCTTTTCCTCGGGCGCGATATACATCTCGTCGACGGTGATGGTGCCCGGCCTCATCAGGCCGCGCTCGCGACCGAGGCGAATGCGGGTATCGTGCTGCCACCAGCCGCCGACGCCGTAATCGTGGTTCACCTCGGCGATGCGCTCGGAGGCCAGGGTTTGGGCCGTGCGCCGCGGATCGTGCGACACGATCACGGCACCCCGCGCCTCCGCCGCATCGGCGATGCCATCCAGCGCGCTGGGCCATTTCTCGGGATCGAGAGCCGCCGCGTAGCATGCGTCGATCAAGGCAAGGGCGTCGAAACCTGACATCGACCGACTCGGCTGGTTACGCCAGCTTAGAGCATGGTTTGATCGGTTCGGCTGTCCCCGCCCTGCAACATTCACGGCACTCGACACTTGTTTCGCAGCGGCCTGATCGCATCGGAGCGCCGCTGACCGATCTTTTCAGGCCTTTACGCCATCTGCGGCACAAATCGATCCGAACGGATCGTGCCGCCGAAAGGCTTTGACCCGAACCCTTCAGGAACGGCGAACCCGCGCCGCGTCGGACCTGCCGACGACATCCGTCCTCCCGAAAGGAACGATGTCGTCGGAAGGCGCGGCTCAGCCTTCGATGCGCGAGAAATCGGCCACCTCACGGGTGGCGGCACGGAGGGCGTTGAGGAGCAGGAGCCGGTTCTGCCGGAGAGCGGGATCGTCGGCATTGACCGTGACCTTCTCGAAGAAGGCATCCACCGGCGCCCGCAGCCGCGACAGAGCCCGCATCGCTCCGGCGAAATCCTCCGCCGCCACGGCTGCGGAAGCTTCCCGGCGTGCGGCGGCCAGAGCTTCGGCCAAAGCCCGCTCCTCCGGCTGGCCGGAGGCGGCAAGCACCGCATCGGGCTCGGCGTCGTAGGCGCGGCCGTCCTTCTTCTCCTCGATGCGCAGGATGTTGGCCGCGCGCTTGTAGCCGGCGAGCAGGTTCTTTCCGTCGTCGCTGCCCAGGAATTCGCCCAGGGCCTCGACGCGGCGGACGACAAGCAGCAGATCGTCCTGACCGGGCAGGGCGAACACGGCATCGATCAGGTCGTGGCGGGCGCCCTGATCGCGGAGATAGACTTTCAGGCGGTCGGCGAAGAAGGCGAGGAGATCGGCGGTGCGCTCCGCACTCGTGCCGGTGAAGCGGCCCTCCACGAGCGAGGCCAGAGACAGCCGGAGTGACCGTTCGATCACGGCGCGGATCACTCCCAACGCCGCCCGCCGCAGCGCGAAGGGGTCCTTGCTCCCAGTCGGCTTTTCGTCGATTGCCCAAAAGCCCACCAGGGTGTCGAGCTTGTCGGCCAAGGCCACGGCGATGGAGACCGGATCGGTCGGCACCCGGTCGGAGGGGCCGACCGGCTTGTAATGCTCCTCGATGGCGGCCGCCACGCTCGGATGCTCGCCCTGAAGCGCCGCGTATTTGCGGCCCATCAGGCCCTGAAGCTCGGGGAACTCGCCGACCATCTCGGTGACGAGATCGGCCTTGGCCAGCCGTGCAGCGCGCTCGGCCAAAACCGGATCGGCACCCACCAGCGGCGCGATCTCCTTGGCCAGCCCGGCGATGCGGGCGACGCGCTCCCCCTGCGTGCCGAGCTTCTCGTGGAAGACGATGGAATCGAGCTTCGGGAGGCGGTCCTCCAGCTTGGTCGCCTTGTCGGTCTCCCAGAAGAACTTCGCATCGGAGAGCCGGGCGCGCACCACACGCTCGTTGCCGGCGGTGATCGCCGCGCCACCGTCGGAGGCAACGAGATTCGACACCAGCAGGAAGGCCGGCGCCAGTTCCTCCGTACCGCTCTTGCGCAGCACGAAGCATTTCTGGTTGGCACGGATCGTCGCCCGGATCGCCTCGGCCGGGATTTCGAGGAAGCGCTCCTCGAAGGAGCCCATCAGCACCACCGGCCTCTCGACCAGACCCGCCACCTCCTCCAGCAGCCCCTCATCCTCGACGAGGTCGAGACCGCGGGCGAAGGCGAGGTCCTTGGCGTCGTGCAGGATGATGTCCTTGCGCCGGTCGGCGTCGAGGATCACGTCGGCGCGTTCCAGCGCCTGGACGTAATCGTCGAAGCGGCGCACCTCGAACGGCTCGGGGGCTAGGAAGCGATGGCCGCGCGTCGTCGTGCCGGCGCTGATCCCCTCGACCGAGAACGGCACGACCTCCGGCGTCTCCGTCTCGGGGCCGAAGGTGGCGACGATGGATTGCAGCGGCCGCACCCAGCGGAGCGCCCCGGGCTGAGCCGAGGCCGCGCCCCAGCGCATCGATTTCGGCCAGGGAAAGCTGCGGATGATGCCGGGAATGATCTCGGCCAGCACGTCGAGGGTCTCGCGGCCGGGCCGCTCGATCACCGCGAGGTAGAACTCGCCCTTCTTCGGATCGGTGACGGTGGTGGCTTGGGCGAGGCTGTCGAGCCCGGCGCTCTTCAGGAAGCCCTGCACCGCCGCCTCCGGCGCGCCGACGCGCGGTCCCCGCCGCTCCTCGCGCACCGCCTCGCCCCGCGCCGGCAGCCCGGCCACGTGCAAAGCCAGCCGCCGCGGCGTCGCGAAGGCCTTGGCGCCCTCGTAGAGGAAACCTCGCTCGACCAGCGCGTCGGTCACGAGCTTCTTCAGATCCTCGGCCGCACGCCGTTGCATGCGCGCGGGGATCTCTTCGGAGAGGAGTTCGAGAAGAAGGTCAGGCATGCGCGCGGGAATAGCCGGCCGCTCGGGCCGCGTCGAGACGGGAGAGTGGTTCGGTCTGTCAGCGCCGCCGGTCCGTCACGACGGCGGTGCCACGGCTTCAAGCGATCCGCCCCCCGCCCTTGCGCGTCACCGCCACCACCGAGGGGCGGGGCGGCAGGTCGGGCGAAAAATCAGGCCAGCGGGTCGAGGGCATTTCGTAGCTGCCCAGGGCCCCTTCCTCGTCGGGTTCACCGGGATGCTGGACCGCGACGAAGAAGGTCTCGTCGTCCGGGGTGAAGCAGGGGCCGCACATCTCGGCGCCCACCGGCACCCGCAGGAAGTGGCGGGCGGTGCCCCGGCGCGGCCCTTCCGTCTCCACGGCCCAGATGCCGTCGGCGCGGCCGGTGGCCCGGCGATTGTTGCCGTCGGTGGCGATCCAGAGGCGGCCGCGCCCGTCGAAGGCGCAATTGTCGGGCATGCCGAACCAGCCGTTCTCGGTGGTCAAAGCGGAAAAGCTCGCCCGTACCTCCGGCTTCGACGGGTCGCCGCAGCGCACCAGCACCTCCCAACGGAAGGTCTCGGCGCCGTGATCGGTGCCGTCGGGCGCAATCTCGATGACATGGCCGAAGGCGTTGGGGCCGCGCGGATTGGCGGGCTCCTCCTGCGCGGCGGTGCGCTTCCCGTTGTTGGTCAGCATCACGTAGACCCGGCCGGTCCGTGGGTTGGCCTCGATATCCTCCGGCCGGTCCATCGGCGTGGCGCCCATGAGCTTGGCCGCGCGGCGCGTCTCGATCAGCACGTCGGCCTGGGAGGCGAAGCCGTTCTCCGCGTTCAGCTTGTCCCGGCCATGGACCAGGGGCAGCCAGCGGCCGGTGCCGTCCGGCGCGAAGCGGGCGACGCTGAGGGTGCCGGAATCGAGAAGGTCGGCATTGCCGCCGCGCTCCGGCTGAACCCGTCCGTCGCTGACGAAGCGGTAGACATGCTGGAAACGCTCGTCGTCGCCGAGATAGACGACGTAGCGCCCGTCGAGGGCGCGGGCGCCCGCCGCGCCTTCGTGCTTGAACCGGCCCAGGGCGGTGCGCTTCTTCGGCGCGGAGGCGGGGTCGAACGGATCGATCTCGACCACCCAGCCGAAGCGGTTCGCCTCGTTGGGCACCTGCGCAAGGTCGAAGCGCGGATGGAACCGGCTCCAGGCGTATTGCAGGCTGCCCATCCCCATCGCCTTGGCGTTGCCAGCCTCGGGATGTGCGTCGGGGAGAGCACCGGCAAAGTAGTAGTTGATGTTCTCCTCGCCCGAGAGCCACGTCCCCCACGGCGTGACACCGCCGGAGCAGTTGTTGATCATGCCGAGCACGCGCCGCCCGCTCGGATCGGCCTCGGTGACGAGGCGTGGATGGCCGGCGGCGGGGCCGGTGAGGTCGATGGGCGTCGTGGCGGTGATCCGCCGCGTGTAGAGCGAGCCGACCACCGGGCGCCAACCCTCGGCCTCGCGGACGATCTCGACCACCGAGCCGCCATGGGCCGCCATCTCGACCGCGACCTGATCGGGGCTCAGGGCCGCGATCACGCCCTTCCGGTCGACAGCGTTGAGGCCCGGGAACATCAATTCGGCATTGGTGTATTCGTGGTTGACCACCAAGAGGCCGCGCTGGCCCGCCGCGTCGAGGGGAATGAAGCCGACGAAGTCGTTGTTGTAGCCGAACTGGCGCTCCTGCGCCGCCGCGTTCTGCCGCCTCGGATCGAAGGCAGGGGCATCGGCGAAGAGCGGGTCGCCCCAGCGCAGCAGGGGCTGGGCCGCGTAGCCCTCGGCCACGTGCAGATGCTCGTCGATGCCGGCCGCGAGTTCGGGAAAGTCGAAGGCCGCCGCGGTGGCGGCGGAGGCGGCCCGTGGCCCGATGCCGGCGGTGAGCGCCACGGCCAGCGAACCGCGCATCAGGTCGCGCCGGGAGAAGCGGCGCTCGATCACCTCATCGAGGCTCGGCGCGGGGATTCTGTCGGACATCGTGCGCGTCTCCGGTCTGGCGAACCGGGGAGGGGCGCTACGCCCGGCCCGTGTCGCTGCGATGACACCGGGCCGGACGCGTCAGGATCGGTCAGGCCGCCGTGGCGTGGCCGCCGGCCTCGGTCTTGAGCCAGGCGGCGCCGCAGGCCTTGGCGAGTTCGCGCACCCGCAGGATGTAACTCTGCCGCTCGGTCACCGAGATCACGCCGCGGGCATCGAGCAGATTGAAGACGTGGCTCGCCTTGATGCACTGGTCGTAGGCCGGCTGCACGATGCGGTGGCGCGCGCCCTCCGTCTCGGGCGCGCCCGCGTCGAGATAGCTCCGGCAGGCCTTCTCCGCGTCGGCGAAGTGGCGGAACAGCATCGCCGTGTCGGCGGCTTCGAAGTTGTGGCGCGAATATTCCTGCTCGGCCTGGAGGAAGACGTCGCCGTAGGTGACCTTGTCGTCGCCCTCGGCCCCGTTGAAGTTGAGGTCGTAGACGTTCTCGACGCCCTGCACATACATGGCGAGACGTTCGAGGCCGTAGGTCAGCTCACCGGCGACCGGCGCGCATTCGAAGCCCGCCACCTGCTGGAAATAGGTGAACTGGCTCACCTCCATCCCGTCGCACCAGCATTCCCAGCCGAGCCCCCAGGCGCCCAGCGTCGGGCTCTCCCAATCGTCCTCGACGAAGCGGATGTCATGCAGCTTGAGATCGACGCCGATGGCGTCGAGCGAGGCGAGGTAGAGTTCCTGAAGGTTCGGCGGGTTCGGCTTCAGGATCACCTGGAATTGGTAATAATGCTGCAGCCGGTTCGGGTTCTCGCCGTAGCGCCCGTCCTTCGGCCGCCGCGACGGCTGCACATAGGCCGCCTTCCAGGGCTTGGGACCGAGCGCCCGCAGGGTCGTCGCCGGATGGAAGGTGCCGGCGCCGACCTCCATGTCGTAGGGCTGAAGGATCACGCAGCCCTTGGATGCCCAGAAGCGCTGCAGGGTCAGGATCAGGCCCTGGAACGAGCGTGTGGGCGAGAGGTCGGCGTCGCTCGACATGAAAGGTCCGACGAGGAGGGAAAGACGCCGGACGGTTTAAGAACGGGCGGCGGGGTGTCAAGCGAGCACGCCGCCCGGTCGTCCTACGGCCGGGGCGCGCTGCGGGCGAAGCTGCGCTTGTCCTTGCGGTCCTTGGCCATGACCTGCGTCTCGGGCTTTTCGGCCAGGAGGCGCTTCACGCGATCGTTGAAATCGGTCGACGACACGGGGCGGGCGCCCCCCTTGTCCGAAGCATAAGCCATAACGGCCTCCGCATGATGGGCCCAAGGCACGGGATTGCGCGGAGGGTACATCCCATATGGGGCGCCGCGTTCCGGTTGCGAGCCCGCCGCGCCGTCATCGGCCCGTGCGAGGAGACCCATCATCCCCGGCCGCCAGGAGGTCCCGACGGCCCCGCGTGCGGCCCGGCACATCTTTTTCGCTCCCGAGCGGCGAGATCGGGAACAGCAAAGGTTTCATCCAAGTTAACTCGGCAAATGAACAGCCACGCTTCGCCGGAAGGGCGGGCGGTTACCACGGTCGGACAGATCATGCGCAAGGGATTGACTGTTTTCGCCGCCCTCGTCGCGGCCTCGCTCGCCACCACCACCGTCGTGATGGGCGCCTCGACCGCCTTCGCCACGTCGGACGGCACCGAAACCGTCGAGACGAGCGTGGCGGTGGCCCCCGTCGAGATCGCCCCCGTCGCGGCGATGCCCGCCGCCGAGACCTGCACCCGCAAGGTTCGGGTGGTCTATAGCGGCTACGGCGTTCCCCCGGCTGGCTGCGCTCGCTGACGCTTTACGCCGCTCGCCGAAAGCGGCCACGCATCTTGAGCCCGTCCCGGATGTTGAGGGCGAACAAGACAAGATTGAGCGTACCGGCCACCAGTTCGAGCACCTGCACTGCGTAAAAGGCAGCATCGAACTCGGCGCGTTGCGCCTTCCATTCCAAGAACAACGCTGCGGGGATCAGGATCAGCAGACCGTTTGGTGCCGCAATCTTCATCCGCAGCAGCTTCCGAGCCGCCAACCCCCTCGGTTTTCCTCCCGTGAGGACGGCACCGGTTGCCCCCGTCAAGACGAGAGCGACGATCAGGAACGGGAGTTTCGCCACGATCCATGCCTTGGCCGCGATGATGGCCGGGGCATTGCCGGATATTTCGGCCCGGATCGTTGCCGTCAGAAAACAGGCGATCACCACGAAAGCGATAACACCCACGACGGCATGAACGAGTCGCAAGACCGGCCGAATGGTCATAGAAGTGATCCCAGCATCATATCGCTAGCTATATAGCATACTATGTTTCGAGATGCGAGAGGCGTATGCTCGATCGGTTTCAGTCGCCAGGATACATGACGAATTGGGCCGCACGGCTCTTCGCCCGCGCCATCGACCGGAGGCTCAAGAGCGCCGGAATCTCCTCCGGCCAGCTCCCAGTGTTCTTCGCCCTGGGGCAGGGGGAGGCCCTCACCCAGAAGGCTTTGACCCACGCGGCGGCCATCGAGCAGCCGACGATGGCCGCGACTCTGTCGCGGATGGAACGGGACGGCCTGATCTGCCGCAGGCCCGATCCGGCGGATGGAAGAAGCGCCCTGATCTCGCTGACTCCGGCAGGGCTGGAAAAGGTGGAGGTCGTACGGACGGCCATTGCCAGCGTGAATGCCGCCGCGATCTCAGGCCTCAGCCCCGAGGAGCAGACGGCCTACCTCGCGGCCATCCAGACAATCGTCACGGCCTTGGCCAAAATACCGGATGAGCCGTAGCTCAACCCGATCCACCCTCTCCCAGCGCGCATCGCTCCCGCAGCCCTGAAACAATCCGCGTGAATACCTCCGGCCGATCCAGGGCGCGGGCCAGCACCAGCGCCCCCTGAATACCGCCCACCACCTCGGCGGCCACATCGCCGGCTTGTTCCGGAGGATGGCCGACCCGGATCAGGGCTCCGGCCAAAGCCTCGACCCAGCGGGCGAAATAGTCCCGGAGGGCGCCGGCGAAACGGTCGCGGGCGTCGCTCAGGCTGAGGGCTCCGACGAGGCAGACCCGGCGGCCGGAGCGGAAATAGTCGCCGACCGTCGTGAACATCGCCGCCACCACGGCAGCCGGGTCGTCCGCCGCGCGTAGGGGCCGGAACACGTTGGCCTCGAACCAGCCGTCGATCTCGGCGAGGACGGCCTCGACCATCTCCGCCTTCCCGCCGGGGAAGAAGTGGTAGAGGCTGCCCTTGCCGAGCCCCGTGGCCTTGGAGATCAGCGACAGGCTCGCTCCCTCGTAGCCGTGCTCGCGAAAGACTTCCGCGAGCAGCGGCAGCACGTCGGAGCGTTCGGTAACGGTCCGTGCCACGGGTTTCGACGTCCTACAGGGTCAGAGTCCGAGGTCGCTCAGCGACGGATGATCGTCGGGGCGGCGTCCAAGAGGCCAATGATACTTCCGGTCGGCTTCGGCAATCGGCAGGTCGTTGATCGAGGCGATCCTGCGGCGCATCAGACCGGCCTCGTCGAACTCCCAGTTCTCGTTACCGTAGGAGCGGAACCACTGCCCGCTGTCGTCGCGCCATTCGTAGGCGAAGCGCACGGCGATGCGGTTGTCCCGATGCGCCCACACTTCCTTGATGAGGCGATACTCCAGTTCGCGCGCCCACTTGCGCTGCAGGAAGGCGGCGATGGACTCGCGGCCCTGGATGAACTCGGCCCGGTTCCGCCAGATGCTGTCCGGCGTGTAGGCCAGGGCGACCCGTTCGGGGTCGCGGCTATTCCAGGCATCCTCGGCCATGCGCGCCTTCTGGGCGGCGGTTTCGGAGGTGAAGGGCGGCAGCGGCGGGCGTGACATCGGCTTCTCCTGTACCGTTCGGTCAACTAAGTACCGATCGGTACAGAAAAAGGCGCGCGGATGCAAGGCTCGCGGCGAGCCGCGCTGTTCGAGATCTGCCGAAAATCAGAAGGGCTACAGTCCGAACCGTGCCCAGGCTGCGCGCTCCTCGACCGCCGCGATCAGAGCATCGGGCAGCTCCGCCGTCTGGCCGGGGCCGGCCCGGCGCAGCAGCCGGGCGAGCCAGGAGCCCCGCGTCTCGGCAATGAGGCGCAGCTCGACGTCCTCGCCGTAACGCTCGCGCAAGGTACCGCGCAGATCGCCCAGCGCATCGACGAGGCCGAGGTCGAGGGCCTGACGCCCGGTCCAGACCGCGCCCGTGAACAGGTCACGGTCTGCGGTAAGCGTCGGCCGGCGCTCGCGCACCAGGCCGGTGAACAGGGCCTGCACGTCGGCCTGGATCTCCTTGAGCCGGGCGATGTCCTGCGGGTTCTCCGGGCGGAAGGGATCGAGCATCGCCTTGGCCTCGCCCTGGGTGTGGACGCGGCGCTCGATGCCGATCCGCTCGATCAACCGGTCGAAGCCGAAGCCGGCGGAGACCACGCCGATGGAGCCGACCAGGGAGGCGGGATCGGCCACGATCTCGTCGGCGGCGCAGGCGATCATGTATCCGCCGGAGGCGGCCGCATCCTCGACGAAGGCGAAGACCTTCACCTTCTTCTCCGCCGCCAGCGCCCGGATGCGCCGGAAGATCAGATGCGACTGCACCGGCGAGCCGCCGGGCGAATTGATGATGAGGGCGACCGCCGCGACATCCGGCACGGCGAAGGCGCGTTCCAGGCTCGGCGCCACGGTGGCGATGGAGAGCCCCGGCCGGATCGGCGAGACGGCGCCGATGGCTCCGCTCAGGCGCACCACCGCCACGCGCGGCGCGGCCTTGCGGAAACGGCGGGGGAGAAGGGAGCGCATCCAGGTCGGGGCAGCGAGCGGCATGGCACGAAGGACTCGGGCAGCGTCTTTGCGGGAAGGGCGGCGAGCCTTCCGTTAGCAGCACGGTGCCGCCCGATCCATCGCGGCATGGGAAGCCCATCACGAAGCCGCGCCGCGAACGAACCGAACTTGGCCGTCGAACGTTCCGCATCCTGTCCTGTCCGGGGAATTTTTCCCGGCCGGGAGGAGCCGCGTCCCGTCCGCGCGGCGCCGGGGAAGAACCGGACGGAACGGAAGGATTTCTGCCCGATGCGACTCCTACGTCTGGTCATCCTGGCCTTCGGGATGCTCGGCGGTCTCGCCGGCCTGAATGCCACGGCACGGGCGGCCCCCTTGCCCGTGGCCGCCGTGCACACCTCCGAAGCGCCCCTGGTCAGCCATGTCGGCTGGTACGGCCGCCGCTCCTATCACCGGGCCTATTGGCGGCCCAGGCACTCCTACCGCCGGGTCTACTGGCGGCCGCGCCACTACTACCGCCGGGCGTATTGGCGGCCGCGCCACTATTATCGCCATGCCTATTGGCGCCCGCGCCATTATTACCGCCGCGCCTATTGGAGGCCGCGCTCCTATCACCATCGCCATTACTGGCACGCCCGCCATTACCATCGGCACCACCACTTCAGGCGCCACTGGTACTGAGGCGTGAACGACCTTCGAGGGGCGCCCATGGGCGCCCC
>NZ_NKUI01000125.1 GCF_014845115.1 Methylorubrum zatmanii
TCGAGGCCGAGGATCAGGCGCGGGCGGAGCGAGCCGGGCTCTGGCAGCGGGAGCGCTGACGGCGCCGGCGATCAACACTTCGGGCGGCGCTCGAAGAACAAGCCCGGACAGCGACGGAAGACCGGAACCGTCAAATGGCTGTTTTGTTCCCCATCGCCTTCCAGACGAAGCGAAATTCACAGGCCTGCGCATGATCACGAAATCGTGAATTCGCTCGACAGATCCGTCAGCAGCGTTCCGATCCCCTCGGCAAGCGACGGTTAACGAGAACGGCCGAGCACTGTCGCCAACGAAAGGCTCGTGGAGCGAGAGCGGTGAAACTGATCGACAACACCAAGATCCTCGTGAAGGTCGCCGTTCCCCTGGCATTGGTGGTGGCGATGGCAATCGGGGTGATCGTCTATGCCCGAAGCGCCCTGAACAACGTCGTGCAGCAGGCCCAGCACGTCATCGACGTTCAAGCGGCGCGCCAGGAGAACATTCTGAAGGCTCAGCTCAATCTCAACGAGGCTGCCGTCCAGAACCGCAGCATCATCATCGAAACCCGTCCGGAGATCATGGCCCGCTACAAGGCCCGTCACGACGCGGCGATCAAGGCGACCTACGACGCGTTCGAGCGGCTGCTCGAACTGGCCGACACCCCGGAACGGCGCGAAATCAACCAGTCCCTGCGCCGAACTGCCGAGACCTTCTTTGAGCACCTCCAGCGCTCGACCGAACTCGGGCTCGCCAACGACGCCGAGGCGGCGATGAAGATCGTCCAGGAATTTTCCGCACCGATCCGCGAGAAGCTCAGCGAACAGGTCCAGGCCCGCGTCACCGTCATCGGGAACGAGATGCAGCAGGAGAAGCGGGAAGCGGCCGAAGAGGTGACACGGACCACGACGCTCCTCATCGCCGGCTCGGCCCTCGCCCTGCTTCTGACCCTGGCCCTCGCCGGCAGCATCGTGATGTTCGGCATCATCCGTCCCCTGCGCCGGCTGGTGGCGGTGCTGCGGCGGATGGCCGAGGGTGAGATCGACGCCTCGATCCCGGAGGCCCGGCGCGGCGACGAGATCGGCGAGGTCGGACGCGCCGTCGAGGGCATCAAGGAGATGGTGAGCCGAAAGGCCGCCGAGCAGGCGGAGATGCGCCGCATCGCCGACGAGGCCGCCGCCGCCGAGCGAAAGCGCACCATGATCGAGCTGGCCGATCGGTTCGAGACGGCCGTGGGCGGCATCGTCGGCATGGTCTCGTCCTCGGCGACCGAACTCCAGGCCACCGCCTCGACCATGACCGCGACGGCCACCGAAACCGCCACCCAGGCGACCACTGTCGCCGCCGCGGCGGAGGAGGCCGCGACCAACGTCAGCACCGTCGCCGCCGCCGCCGAAGAACTGGGCAGCTCGGTCGCCGAGATCGGCCGGCAGGTGTCGGGTTCGGCAGAACTGGCGCAGGATGCGGTGACGGCCTCCGATCAGACCGCGCATCTCGTGCAGGAACTCAGCTCCGCCATGGTGCGCATCGGCGACGTGGTCGGTCTGATCTCCTCCATTGCAGGTCAGACCAACCTGCTGGCGCTGAACGCCACCATCGAGGCGGCCCGCGCGGGCGAGGCCGGTCGCGGCTTCGCCGTGGTCGCGGCGGAGGTGAAGGAACTGGCCAACCAGACCGCCCGTGCGACCGACGAGATCTCGACGCAGATCGGCCAGATCCAGGGGGTCACGAGCCAAGCGGTCTCCGCCATCGGCGGCATCGGCGGGCGCATCCGCGACATCGACACTGCGGCCGCCGCCATCGCCGCGGCAGTGGAGCAGCAGGGCGCAGCGACGCAGGAGATCGTCCGCAACGTCACCCAAGCCTCGATCGGCACCGCCGAGGTGACGGGCAACATCACCGGCGTCGCCGGCGCCGCCGAGGAAACCGGCGCCGCCGCGAGCCAGGTGCTCAGCGCCGCGGGCGAGCTGTCGCGCCAATCCGAGGCCCTGCGCGCGCAGGTCTCGCAATTCCTCGCCACGGTGCGGGCGGCGTAAGCCGCAACCGCCCGCGGGCAAGACAGAAGGCCCGGAGGATCCTCCTCCGGGCTTTTCCGTTTCCGGGCCTACCGGAACGGCGGCTCGTCGAAGCTTCGGAGCTTGCGGGAATGCAGGCCGGCCCGGTCGGCGCGGAGCGTATCGAGGGTGACGAGCCCGATCCTGAGATGCTCGGCCACCGCCCGTTCGTAGAAGGCGTTGGCCGCCCCCGGCAGCTTGATCTCGCCGTGGAGCGGCTTGTCGGAGACGCAGAGCAGCGTGCCGTAGGGCACCCGCATGCGAAATCCCTGCGCGGCGATGGTGCCGCTCTCCATGTCGACGGCGATGGCCCGCGAGAGATTGATGCGCCGCCGCTCCTGACTGAAGCGAAGCTCCCAGTTGCGGTCGTCATAGGTCACGACCGTGCCGGTGCGCAGGCGCCGCTTCAGCGCGTCGGCCCGTTCACCGGTCACCGCGGCGGCGGCCGATTGCAGGGCGATCTGGACCTCGGCCAGCGCCGGCACCGGAATCTCCGGCGGCACGAGGTCGTCGAGGATGCGGTCGCGGCGGAGATAGCCGTGGGCGAGCACGTAATCGCCGATGGTCTGCGACTGGCGCAGGCCGCCGCAATGGCCCACCATCAGCCAGCAATGCGGACGCAGCACCGCGAGGTGGTCGGTGATGGTCTTCGCGTTCGAGGGTCCGACGCCGATATTGACGAGGGTGGTGCCCTGGGGCGCCCCGTCCGGCCCCCGGCCGACGAGGTGGTAGGCCGGCATCTGGAACTTGTGCCAGGGCGAGGCGGCGATCAGGGCCGCCGGATCGGCCGAAGCCGCCTCGGCCTGCGCCACCACGATCCCGCCGGGCAGAACCAGCCGCTCGCCCTCTCCCGCCGCGAGGCGCTCCAGCCCGTGGCGGACGAAGCCGTCGACGTAGCGATGGTAATTGGTGAGCAGGATCCAGGGCTGGATCTCACGCCAGTCCGAGCCGGTGTAATGCACGAGGCGCCGCAGGGAGTAGTCGGTGCGCACGCCGTCGAACAGAGCGAGCGGGCGCGGCTCGCCCGGTGCGTCCTGCCACAACCCGTCCGCCACCTCGTCGCCGACGACCGAGAGGAGCGGCGTCGGAAACAGGGTGGCGAGGTCGCTGGCGCTGACGCCGCTGCCGCCGAGATCGGTGCCGGGCTCGACCACGTAGGGATAGGGAATCTCCTGGCCCGAGAGGCCGACCTCGATCCCAGCCCCGTAATCGCGCACCAGCGGGCGCAGCTGCTCCAAAAGGTAGGCGCGGAAATAGCCGGGCTGGGTCACCGTGGTGGCGTAGAGTCCGGGTGCCTGGAATTTGGCGGTCGCCCGGTTGAGCCGCGGCACCGGACCGGTCGGCTGATAGGTCAGGCGCAGCTCGGGATAGCGGAATTGCAGCCGCTCGGTCTCGTCGGGCGGGATGCGATGCTCGAGATAGCGCGCCAGCGCCGCCTGAAGCGCCCGGGTCGCGCCCGCATGCAGCGCCTCCAGCCGGTCGACCGCAGCCTCCGCATCGGCAATGGCCTCCATCGGCCGCAGCTCGTCGATGACCATGCGCTCTCCCTGATAACCGTTCCGATCTCTACATCGGCCCGCGCTCCGGGACGAGCAAGCCGCTTGCCGGGCTGCGCCGGCTTGTCGGGCTGCGCCGGCTTGTCGGGCTGCGCCGCTTGCCGGGCTGCCTTGCGGCCAGGGCCTCAGGCGGCGACAAGGCTCCGGTGACGCGCGCGTGGGGAAAGGGTGGCGATGAGCGAGGATGTCGAGCGGCGCCCCGGCGAGGAGACGATTCCGCTGCCGGACCATTTCGATGCCGGCCTCTACTTCATCGGACGGGTGCGCACCCCCTGGGGAAGCCGGGCGGAATGCCCGAAGAACGGCACCCAGACCGATGCGGTCTGCACCCTCGAGGTCGATGCGCGCTACCACGGGGCGCTGCAGAACCTGGACGGCGCCACCCACCTGATCGTGCTCTACTGGATGGACCGGGCCGCCCGCGACATCGTCCGCCAGCAGCCGCGCCACGCGGATGGCAGCCGCGGCACCTTCTCCCTGCGCTCGCCGGCACGGCCGAACCCGATCGCGCTGGCGGTGGTGGAGCGGCTCGTCATCGCGGAGGGCACGATCAGCGTGCGCGGGCTCGACTGCATCGACGGCACGCCGCTCCTCGACATCAAGCCCTATTACGCCTCAACCGACAGCCGGCCGGAGGCCACGGTGCAGCGGGCCGGCCGGTAGAGGGGCGGGAGCAGGCTCCCGCCCCGCTCGCTCAGAACCGGACGACGATCTGCGCCCGGATCGTGCGTGGCGCGCCGGGGCTGATCTGGTTGTTGTTGGTCGCCGTGTAGATGTAGTTGCGGTCGAAGACGTTCTCGATATTGACCTGCGCCCGCGCCCACTCATTGAGCGTGTAGAACAGCCCGAGATCGAAGCGCGAATAACCGGGCAGACGCACCGCGTTGTCCGAACTCGCGAAGGTATGGCCCTGGTAGAGGTAGCCGATGCCGATGGCGAACTCGCGGGTCAGCTCGAACTTGTTCCACAGGGACACGGCGTTGAACGGGACGAGACCGACCCGATTGCCCGCGACGATGGTGGTGGAGGTGGCGCTCTCGATCTTCGCGTCGGTGAAGCTGTAGCCGCCGGCGATCTGCCACCAATCCGTGACATAGCCGTTGGCACCGATCTCGACGCCCTTGGCGTTCG
Organism: Methylorubrum zatmanii; assembly: GCF_014845115.1. GTDB lineage: Bacteria > Pseudomonadota > Alphaproteobacteria > Rhizobiales > Beijerinckiaceae > Methylobacterium > Methylobacterium zatmanii. The sequence goes on from NZ_NKUI01000125.1 coordinate 4,718, forward strand.
TCCGGCCCGTCAGCAGGAAGAAGCCGGCATTGTTCGGATCCGGCAGGCGCTGGTTGGTCCGGTCGAGGTCGTAGGCGGCGGCCGTCAGCTGGAAGTCCGGCGTGACGTCGTATTTCACGCCGATCTCCTTGTTCTCGAACCCTTCCGGCTCGGCGAAGGCGAGCCCCGTGGAGAAGATGCCGACCTGATCGCCCGCGCTCGGCAGGTAGGAGACGCTGTAGCTGCCGTAGAAGGCGAGGTTCGGCAGCGGCTTGAGAACGATGCCGGCCCGCGGCGAGACGAGGTCGTCGATCCGCGCGGTCTCCACCCCGTTGTTCCGGCTGCGCGAGGCGAAGTCGAAATGGTCGTAACGCAGGCCGCCGAGGATCTGCAGCCAGTCGGTCACCTCGATCTGGTCCTGCGCATAGAGCGCGGCGAGGCCGAGATCGTAGCGCGCATTGGCATCCGACGTGCCGTTGTTGCGGAACGTCACCGGGACGCGGCTGACCGGCGCGAGCGGATTGACGACGATGCTTGGGGCGACGTTGTTGAAGAAGCCGCTCTGCCGGAAGGCGATGCCCTCCTGATAGCCGATTTCGAAGCCGGCGAGCAGGGTATGCTTCATACCCGCGATCACCGTCTTGTAGACGAAATCGTTCTGACTGAAAGTATTCGTCCGATTGGTGTCGTTGCGGTAGGCGCCGAGTGACACGGCAGTTCCGGCCGCATTGACGGCGCTGCTCGGGTAGACGTTGCGGTAGAACTTCTCGTAATCGGCAAAGCGCAGCTGACTGTGCAGCTCGACGCCCGAGTCGAACCGGTGATCGAGGGCGACGGTGGCGATATGGGCATCGACCTGAGCCCGGTTCACATCCGGATTGCCGAAGAAGGTCGCGCGGTTGCGGCGGTAATCGTAGGCGCGGCCGAACTGGGAGGGAATGCCGCGATCCACCACCCGATCGTCGTGGAAATACTCGTAGGAGACCCTCAGGGTCGTCGCCGGATCGATGACGAAGGTCATCGTCGGATTGATGCCGTAGCGGGTCAGTTCGCCGAACTGGCGGAAGGTTCCGGAATCCTCGGCCATTCCGTTCAGGCGGAAGAAGGCGCCGTCGCTGAAGCGGTCGCCCACATCCACGGCGACGCGCTTGGCGCCGAACTGGCCGCCACCGGCGACGATTTCGCGGACCCGCAGGCCGTCGGCCTCCTTCAGGACGCGGTTGATTATGCCGCCTCCGCCGCCGCGACCGAAGATCAGCGAATCCGGCCCCTTCAGCACTTCGACGCGCTCGATATTGTAGAGATCCCGAAAATACTGGACGTCGTCGCGGATGCCGTTGACGAAGAAGTCGGCATTGGTGTTCTGGCCGCGGATCACGACCTGATCGCGGTTGCCCTCGCCCTGGGCCGGAATGACGCCCGGCACGTAGCGCAACTGGTCCGCAAGGTTCTGGAAGTTCTGGTCCCGGATCTGCTGCTGCGGGATGATGGTGACCGCCTGGGGCGTATCGATCAACGGCGTGTCGGTCTTGGTCGCGCTGCGCGTGGCCTTGGTGAGATAGCCGACGGTGACGCCGCCCCGCGGCCCCAGGATCCCGCGTCCGTCCCCGACGACGCTCAATTCATCCAGGGTGGCGCTGGCGGCGCCGCCCGGGATCAGCGGCTGAACCGCCGCCGGTTGCGCCCAGCCCGGTGATGCGATGCATGTCCCCGCCAGGAGCGCGGCGGCCAGCGCCGAAACCGCCACCCGCCCATTCGTTTGCCCGATCGTCCGCACAGTCCAGTCCTTTGGTCGCTTGCACGCGTGATGCAATGGCGCCGGGACTTCCGAGGAGTTCGGATCAGTGCAGGAGAGTTTGGCGTTATTTGTTATTCGCCCTGCCGTCCCAGGCGGCGGGAGAACTAGTTGAGAGAAGTCCTTATGCTCAAGGCCTTTCATCCCGACTTATGGAGACAACTTATTGGAATTATTCCAAAGATAATTTCGTTTTTTCAGCAACATTCTGTTACGAAACGGCAATTATGGCATGTTTGGACCTGTATCGATTCCAAACTGTTTTTTATCAATTCATAATGTTGCCCTTCCGCAACACCACCGTCGCCGGCCGACCGCATGTTTCCCTCAAGCGAGTGCCGCCATCGCCTCGAACACGAGGGCGTGGCGAGCTGCCAGAACCGCGACATCGCTGCCGTATCCGCCGCCGATCACGGTGCAGAGCGGAATGTTTCGCCGGCGCGCCAGGCCGACGACGTAACGGTCACGGGCGCGAAGCCCTGCATCGCTGAGGCGGAGCCGGCCGAGCCGGTCGTCCCGATGGGAATCGACGCCGGCATTGTAGAAGATCAGGTCGGGATCGAAGCCCTGGACCAGGGCCGGCAGGTGCGCCTCGAGCACCGCCAGATAGTCCGCGTCGCCGAGGCCGTCCGGCAGGCCGATATCGAGATCGCCCGGCACCTTGTCGTAGGGATAGTTGCGCTCGCAATGGATCGAGAGCGTGAACAGGTCGGGTTCGCGGGCGAGGCAATCGGCGGTGCCGTCGCCCTGATGCACATCGAGGTCGATCACAAGGGCGCGGGCGATCCGCCCCTCCCGCCGCAGGGCGAGGGCGGCGACCGCCACGTCGTTGAACACGCAGAACCCGGCCCCGCCGGCCCGCCGTGCATGGTGGCTGCCCCCCGCCGTGCTGCCGGCGAGCCCGTGCTCCAGGGCGAGGCGGGCGGCACAGAGCGTGCCCCCGGCCGAGGCACGGGAACGGGCGGCGACCGCTTCCGTCACCGGCAATCCGATGGCGCGCTCGACCGCCCGGGGCACCTGGAACGCCAGCACCGCTTCGACATAGGCGGCCTCATGTGCCCCCGAGAGCAGGGCCGCGCCCGCCGGCTCCGGCGTGACGAAGCCGTCGGGTGCGAGCCCACGGGCGCGCAGGATCTCAGCGAGCCGGCCATACTTGCCCATCGGGAAGCGATGGCCCGCCGGCAGGGCGGCCTCATAGGCCGGATGGAACACGATCGGCGGCAAGGCAGCAGCTTCGCGGGTGGGCGGAATGGGCAGTGTCACACGCCTGATAAGTGGGCCCTGCTAGGGGCGTGATGGGACGCACCGTCGCGCCCGATCACAACACCGACGGGAGACGCCGCGCATGATCGCCACGCCGGAGAGCGGCGCGTTCGCCGCCCTCGCGCTCTGCGCCCTCGTCGTCGTCGTCAATCTCGCAAGCCTCGCCGTGGCGGGCTTGCGCATCGGGCGGACAGGCAAGCCCTCCACCTTCCCGGCGGACGCGCCCGTGTCGGTGGTGCGTCCTCTGCGCGGCATCGAGAGCTTCAGCGAGGAGACGCTGCTGGCGAGCTTCCAGCTCGACTATCCGGCTTACGAACTGATCTTCTGCGTGGCGGATGCGGGCGACCCGATTCTGCCACTGCTGGAACGGATGCGGGCGGCGCACCGGCACATCCCCTCGCGCCTGATCCTCGGCGACGAGCGGATCGGTGGCAACCCGAAGCTCAACAATTGCGTGCGCGGCTGGGAAGCCGCCCGCTACGACTGGGTGATCCTGGCGGATTCGAATGTGCTGATGCCCGTCGACTACATCCAGCAGATGCAGGCGGCGTGGCGCGACACGACCGGCCTCGTCTGCTCGACCCCGATCGGCGCCCGGCCGGAAAACTTCTTCGCCGAGGTGGAGTGCGCCTTCCTCAACACCCTCCAGGCCCGCTGGCAATATGCCGGCGAGGCGCTGGGCCTCGGCTTCGCACAGGGCAAGAGCATGCTCTGGCACAAGCCCTTCCTCGAAGCGCGCGGCGGCATCCGGGCGCTGAACGCCGAGATCGCGGAGGATGCCGCGGCCACCAAGCTCGTGCGCGCGGCGGGAAAGCGGGTGCATCTCGTCGCCTCCCCCTTCCGCCAGCCGCTCGGACGCCGCGACTTTTCCGAGGTCTGGTCACGGCAGGTGCGCTGGGCGCGGCTGCGGCGGGTGACCTTCCCGCTGTTCTTCGCGCCGGAGATCGGCATCGGCGCCCTGCTGCCGCTGGTTCTGACCGGACTCGTCGTCGGCACGGCGGAAGCGACCCTCTGGCTCACCGGGGCCGGGGGGCTCTGGTACGGGGCGGAGATGGCGTTGGCGGCCCGCGCCGGCTGGCATCGCGGGCCGCGCCTGCTCCTCGCCTTCCTCGTCCGCGACGCCCTGCTGCCGGCGATCTGGGCGAGCGCCTGGGCCCGCACCGCCATCGTCTGGCGCGGCAACCCGATGGACATCCGCCCCCGCGACGCCGCCCCGCTGGAAACCGGCCCGAGCGCGGCCTGACAGCGTCGCCACGGCAAAACTCTTGCTTGCGGCCCTCGCCTGTGCCCCCCTGGCGGGGCTGGGATGCGGGGACGCACGATGCCGACGCCTTCGACCGCGCTCGATAAGAGCCTGAATGCCTTTCACCTCTGGGGCATCGCTGTCGGACTGGTCATCTCCGGCGAATATTTCGGGTGGAGTTACGGCTGGGCCCAGGGCGGCACGCTCGGCTTCCTCGTCACCACCATCGCCGTGGCGGCGATGTACGTGGCCTTCATCTTCAGCTTCACCGAACTCACCACCGCGATCCCGCAGGCGGGCGGTCCCTTCGCCTATTCCCTGCGCGCCTTCGGGCCGACCGGCGCGGCGGTCGCCGGCTACGCGACGCTGATCGAGTTCGTGTTCGCGCCGCCGGCGATCGCCCTCGCCATCGGCGCCTATCTCAACGTCCAGTTTCCGGCGCTCGACCCGAAGCACGCGGCGCTCGGCGCCTACCTGCTGTTCATGGGCCTCAACATCGTCGGCGTGCGCATCGCCGCGACTTTCGAGCTGTTCGTGACGATTCTCGCCGTGGTCGAATTGCTGGTCTTCATGGGCGTCGTCGCCCCGGCCTTCAGCCTCGCGAACTTCACCGCAGGCGGCTGGGCCGGGCAGGACACGTTCACACCCGCAGCCATCGGCGGCATCTTCGCGGCGATTCCCTTCGCGATCTGGTTCTTCCTCGCCATCGAGGGCGTCGCCATGGCCGCCGAGGAGGCCAAGGACCCGAAGCGCACGATCCCCATCGCCTACATCACCGGCGTGCTGACGCTGACCGTCCTCGCCTTCGGAGTCATGCTGTTCGCTGGCGCCGCCGGAGACTGGAAGAGCCTGTCCGACCTCAACGATCCCCTGCCCCAGGCGATGAAGCGGGTGGTCGGCGAGTCGAGCGGCTGGCTGCACATGCTGGTCTGGCTCGGCCTGTTCGGCCTCGTCGCCTCCTTCCACGGCATCATCATGGGCTATGCCCGCCAGATCTTCGCCCTGGCCCGCGCCGGCTTCCTGCCAAGCCTGTTCGCGCGGGTGCATCCGCGCTTCCAGACGCCGCACATCGCGACCCTGGCCGGCGGGGTCGTCGGCATCGCCGCGATCTACAGCGACAACCTCGTCAGCGTGGCCGGGCAGTCGCTCACCGCCAGCATCGTGACGA
>NZ_NKUI01000126.1 GCF_014845115.1 Methylorubrum zatmanii
CGGCGATGCCGAGGGCGGCGGGGGACGGGCCGAGGATCGCCCGGCCGGAGCGGGCGAGGCAGCGCCAGACCACCGGGTTGACCTCCCGGCAGACCTCGCCGCTGCGGAAACGGCCGTCCAGGCTGAAGGGCACGATGGCGCCGGAGACGGGCGGGCGCTTGAGGGCTTCCGCCGGAATGTAGAACCCGTCGAAGGGCGGACCGCCGGCCGCGGCCAGGGCGGCATGGACCCGGGCCAGCGCCTCGGTCGCCTCCGGCGTCGGCTCCGCATCGTGGAGGGCGACGAAATCGATGTCGCTGAGCCCCGAGCGGTAATCGCCGAGGGCGATCGACCCGACGAGGTAGAGGCCGCGCAGGCGCGGTGCCCCCTCGCTGGCGGTGAGGCCGAGGAAGCGGTCGATCACGCGGGCGACATCGACCCGCAACGGCGCACGCCGGCTCATTCTGCACGCTCCGGAAACAGCAGGCTCGCATCGCCGTAGGAGTAGAAGCGATAGCCTGAGGTGATCGCGTGGGCATAGGCCGCCCGCATGGTGTCGAGGCCGGAGAAGGCCGAGACCAGCATGAACAGGGTCGAGCGCGGCAGGTGGAAGTTCGTCACCAGGGCATCGACCGCGCGGAAACGGTAGCCCGGCGTGATGAAGATGTCGGTGGCGCCGGAGAAGGGGTGGATCGTGCCATCGGGCGCCGCCGCGCTCTCCAGGAGCCGCAGGGCCGTGGTGCCGACCGCGACGATCCGGTTGCCCCGCGCCCGAACGGCGTTGAGCCGCGCGGCGGTGGCGGCTTCGAGGATGCCGATTTCGGCGTGCATGCGGTGGGCCTCGGTATCCTCGGCCTTCACCGGCATGAAGGTGCCGGCCCCGACATGCAGGGTGACATGGATGCGCTCGATCCCCGCCGCATCGATGCCGGCCAGCAGTGCGTCGGAAAAGTGCAGGCCGGCGGTGGGGGCGGCGACCGCCCCGGGCTCGCGGGCATAGACGGTCTGGTAATCGGTGGTGTCCTGCGCATCGGTCGGGCGCTTGCCGGCGATGTAGGGGGGCAGCGGCAGGGCGCCCAACGCCGCGATGGCCTCGTCGAGGGCGGGGCCGGAGAGGTCGAAGCGCAGCAGGATCTCGCCGCCCTCCCCCTTCTCCTCCACCGTCGCGTCGAGCCCGGCCAGGGCGCAGACCTCACTGAACCCCTCGCCGTCTCCGCCGAAACGGATGCGGTCGCCGGGGGCGAGGCGCTTGGCGGGGCGGGCGAAGGCGCGCCAGCGGTCCGGGGCCTCGCGCAGGTGCAGCATCGCCTCGCAGCGCTGGCCCGATCCGCCCGGCCGGTGGCGAGTGCCGGAGAGCCGCGCCGGGATCACCCGCGTATCGTTGAAGACGAGGGCGTCGCCGGGGGTGAGCAGGCTGGCTAAGTCGCGCACGCCGCGATCCGCCAGGGGCTCGCCGGGGCGTACCACGAGCAGGCGGCTCGCGTCGCGCGGGCTCGCGGGCCGCAGCGCGATCGCGTCGTCCGGCAAGTCGAAATCGAACAGGTCCACGCGCATGGAGCGCCATCAGCACGGATGGGCGCGCGACGCAAATGGCGGATTGATCCAGGCCGCCGCCGGGCGCAGCATGAAGCCGGAGGAAGGCCGATGCGGGAGGTCCTCATCGTCGGCGCCGGGCCGGTCGGCCTGACGCTCGCCTGCGAGCTGGCGCGCTACCGCGTCGGCGTCCGGCTGATCGACCGCAGCCTGCGCGCGACGCAGACCTCGAAGGCCCTGGTGGTCTGGTCGCGCACCCTCGAACTCATGGACCGGATGGGCTGCACCGCCGCCTTCCTCGCCGCCGGCCTGCGCGCCCGGGGCGTCACCCTGCGCAGCGGCGGCCGGGTGCTCGGCCACGTGGATTTCTCCGGCATCGCCAGCCCCTACGCCTTCGGCCTGATGATCCCGCAGTGCGAGACGGAGCGGTTGCTGACGGAGCACCTGCGGAGCCTGGGCGGCGCGGTCGAGCGCGGCATCGAACTGGTCGCCTTCTCGCGGGGAGCCGATGCCGTCGAGGCGGAACTGCGCCACGTCGACGGCCGGGTGGAGCGGGTGACGACGCCCTTCCTGATCGGCTGCGACGGCGCCCACAGCGCCGTCCGCCACAGGCTCGATCTGCCCTTCGGCGGTTCGGCCCAGGGCGACGAATGGCTGCTCGCCGATATCCGCGTCGACGGCGCGGGCGCTCCGCCCGGCGACGAGGTATCGGTCTATCTGCACCGGGACGGTCCCTTCGTGATCTTCCCGATTCCCGGTGGCCGGGCGCGGGTCGTCGCCACCATCGGCCGCGCGGAGGACAGGCCGAGGCCCGATCCGACCCTCGCCGAGGTGCAGGCGCTGGTGAGGGCGCGGGCCGGCCCCGGCATCCGGGTTTCGGATCCGGTCTGGCTCAGCCATTTCCGCATCCACGAGCGCAAGGTGTCCGAGTACCGGCGCGGACGGGTGTTCCTCGCGGGAGACGCCGCGCATATCCACAGCCCGGCCGGCGGGCAGGGCATGAATACCGGCATGCAGGATGCGGTGAACCTCGCCTGGAAACTCGCGGCGGTGCTGCGGGCCGAGGCCGCGCCCGCGCTGCTCGACAGCTACAGCCCGGAACGCAACGCCGTCGGCGAGACGGTGCTGCGCAATGCCGGGCGGCTCACGGCCATGGCGACCCTCACCCATCCGCTCGCCCAGGTCCTCCGCAACGGGGCGCTGCGGGCGCTGCTCGGCCTCGGAGCCGTCCGCGCCGGGATGGTCACGACGATGAGCGAGATCGGGATCGGCTATCCCGCCTCTCCGCTCTCCGCCGGACGCGGCGCCGGGCGACGCTGGCCGCCGGAGCGTGCCGCCGGCCCGCCGCCGGGGGCCGGCACCGATCCGCGCTTCGTCCTCTACACGGCCGACGCGGCGGGCGGGGCCGCCCTGGCCGCCCGCTTCCCGACCCTGGTCGAGCCGCTGCCCCGCCCGGCCCCGGAGCCGGGGCGCCTGCATCTCGTGCGGCCCGACGGCTATGTCGGCCTCGCCGCGCAGGCCGATGCCTGGGAGGAGGCCGGGCGATATCTCGGTGCGCTGGCGCCGGCTTGAGCGGAAATATTGCAGCCGAGGCCGCTCCTCATGCGTTGAATCCTCGATACCAAAGGAGGATCCGTCCCGATATGAAGTGGTTCGCCCTGCGCCCGCGCGATCCCGCCGATCCGCGCTGGCCTCTGCCCGAGACGCCGCAGATCACCCTCAAGGCCGAGGATGCGGACGATGCCCGCCGCCGCTTCGAGGAGGCCTATCCGAGCGAGCCCTTCGGCACGCCGGCCCATCCGACCGGTGAGGTCGGGCCCGGCAGCTTCCGCGGCGACGCTCAGGCGCTGGTGGTCGAGGAGACCGACACGCCGCCGGCGCCGGAGGCATGAACCTGAGGAATATCATCCACCGGCACTTTCCACGGTCATGAGGCCCTGGAAGACAGTATAGGTTGTTGTCCAGGGATATTGTCTCCATGCAAGCCGGTGAGAACGCCCCGCGCGACCATCTTCCGAGAGTGGCCTTGCGATGACCGACGCCGGCAAGAAACCGCTGTCCAAGAAACCGCTGCCCGAGACCCTCGACGCGCAATTGCTGCGGTATTGGGAGAGGGAGGCGAGCCGGTTCGACGGCCTCGCCGCTCAGGCGAGCTTCGCCTGGATCGCCCGCAGCTATGCCCGCAAGGCGCAACGCGCCCGCGAGAGGGCCGAGCGGGCCCGTGCCAAGGAGATCGCCCGCGGGCGCCTCCCCGCCTCCGGAGCGGCGGAGGATCCGGCGGGCGATAGCTTGGGCTAAGACCTTTGCCGTGGCCTTCCGGTCGGGCGGATCGTAAGGGCGGGCCATCCCGTCCCACCCCCGCGATTCCGAATGACTGGTACTGAAAAGGCCGCCCTGGCGAGCGCCGGCGTGGGCGTCGTCGTCACCGCGCTCAAATTCGCCGCCTATTGGCTCACCGGCAGCCTCGCGCTCTATTCCGACGCGCTGGAAAGCATCATCAACGTGGTGGCGGCGGCCTGCGCCTTCCTCGCCGTGCGTGTCGCGGCGCAGCCCGCCGACGACGATCACCCCTACGGCCACCACAAGGCCGAGTATTTCTCGGCGGTGATCGAGGGCGCCCTCGTCATCGTCGCAGCCCTGCTGATCCTGCGCGAGGCCTATCTCGGCATCCTCGATCCGAAGCCCCTCGACGCGCCCGCGCTGGGCCTCGCCGTCAACGGGGTCGCCACGGTGATCAATGCCGCCTGGGCGATGCTGCTGTTCCGGCGCGGCCGGCGGCTGCGCTCACCCGCCCTGATCGCGGATGCCCGCCACATCGTCTCCGATGTGGTGACCTCCGGCGGCGTCCTCGTCGGCGTCGGGCTCGTCCTCGCCACCGGCGTGCTGGTGCTCGATCCCCTGGTGGCCGGCTTGGTCGCCCTCAACATCCTGTGGTCGGGCTGGACGATGGTGCGCGATTCGGTCAACGGCCTGATGGACCAGGCCGCCGCCCCCGAGATGATCGCGAACATCCGCCGCCTGATCTCGCATCATGGCGAGGGCGCGCTGGAAGCGCACGACGTCCGCACCCGCCACGCCGGCAGCGCGACCTTCATCGACTTCCACCTGGTCGTCCCGGGCGAGATGACGGTGTCCGAATCCCACGCGATCTGCGACCGGCTGGAACAGGTGATCGAGGCGGAGATCGAGGGCGCGGTGGTGGTGATCCATGTCGAGCCGGGCGACGAGGCCAAGCAGCGCGGCGTGCCGGTGATCTGATCCCGCTTCAGACGACCGCGATCGATCCCTTCGGAATGGCGGCCACCGTATCAGCCTCGGCGCCGCTGCACCCAGTAGGCGGCGAGCCCCGCCGCCAGCGGGCTCGCGGCGAGGAGGAAGCCCGCGACCTTCCAGGTCGGGCCCTCGGTCAGCATCAGGGCGAGCCCGGTCACCGTCAGACCGGTGATGGCGAGGGCGACGCCCGTGGGATGGCGTGCCCAGTTCATGCGGTCTGCCTCGCCCTGCGGCTCGGGCGGCGGGCGAACCACAGCCATGCCCCGTTGGCGGTGATGAACAGCGTGAACCACGCGCAGGCCGTCCAGAACAGCTTCAGGGGCAGTCCGCCGTAATCGCCGAAATGCAGCGGTTGCGAGAGCTGGGTCACCACGAGATACCAGGGCAGCGTCGCGATCTCGGCCACCCGCCCATCGGCGGCATCCACCAGGGCGATCTCGAAGAGCCGCTTCTGCAAGCCCTCGGGGCCGACGAGCAGCACCGTGAAATGCCGCTGCGTGGAGAAGGCGCTGCCGGGATAGAGCATCAGACTGGTGCGCCATCCGGGCTTGGCCGTCTCCGCCGCGGCGCGGACCGCATCGACGGAGGCACCCTCCCCCGTCACCGGCCTGTCGGCGCCGTAGGTTGCCGCGAGGCGCCGCAGCTCGGTGGCCTGCCAGACCTTCAGGGCGATGTCGCCGAGCGCCAGCGTCACGCCGGTGGCGCTGACGAGGAGGGCCCAGCCAAGGGTCACGGTGCCGATGAAGGTGTGCAGGTCGCGCTGGCGCAGGCGCTCGCCCCGTCCGCGCCGGATCATGCCGAAGGCGAGCCCCTTGATGAAGGGGCCGTAGATCACGATCCCGGTGACGAGGCAGATCACCACGAGCAGGGCCACCACCCCGCCGGCAAGTTCGCCCGGCAGCCCAAGGAACCAGTTGGCATGCAGGGTGAGGACGATGCCCGTCGGCGTGGAGCGGGGATCGGGCGCCTCGACCGGCGTGCCGCGGAAGCGGTCGAACACCATGGGCTTGGCGGTGTCGAACCCGCGTTCGCCCTGTTCCACCAAGCTGACGGTGACGCGCTCGGGGTGCTGCTGATCGAAGACCAGGGCCAGAGGATTCCGGCCGGGCATGGCCGCCGCCGCCAGGGCGGCGATCTCGGCGAGCGGCCGCTCCGCCGCGCCGGGGGGCGGTGCCTCGATCTGCGCCTCGTAGCCCAGGGCCTCGTCGATCTCCTCGTGGAAGATCAGGATCGTGCCGGTCAGGCAGAGGATCAGGAAGAACGGCGCGGCGATCAGCCCGGTCCAGCGATGCAGCCACAGCGAGAGGCGGAAAGCGCGCGAGGTGGTGAAGCGGCCGGCGGCCAGCGGCGTCGTGCCCGCTGTCCAGGTCCGCGGCGGGGCGTGGCGGGTCACACCGTCAGTCCTTCCCGGGAAATCGTCGTTCGACAGTGCGGGATCGGCCGGACTTTGCAACGGCTATGTTTTCGAATTGAAATGATTCGACACCGCTCCGCCGGGGGCGAGACGACGGCCCCGCCGCCCGGCTATAGGGAGCGGATGAAGCGGGTCTTCCTCACCACCACACCGAGCCACCGCAACGCCTACGACCTGTTCGAGGGGCGCTGGGCGAGCGATCTCAGCGAACTCCTGCCCGAGCTGCCCGTGGGCGGCGGCCTGCCGGGCTTTCGGGCCGATCCGCGCCCGCGTCAGGCGGCCGAAGTCCTGGGCCGCGGCGGGCGCTTCGACGGCTACGACATCCTCGAACTCGGGCCGCTGGAAGGCGCCCATACCTGCCAGCTCGAAGGGCTCGGCGCGAACAGCGTCACGGCGGTGGAATCGAATTCGGAAGCCTTCCTGAAGTCGCTGATCGTCAAGAACATCGCCGGGCTCACCCGCTCGACCTTCCTGCTCGGCGACGTCAGCCGGCATCTCGCGGCGCCGGGGCCGCGCTACGACCTGATCTTCGCCTGCGGCATCCTCTACCACATGTTCGATCCGCTGGAGCTGATCCGGCTCGCCGCCGCCCGCTCCGACCGGCTGTTCCTCTGGACGCATTACTACGCCGCGCAGCCGCGCCTGCGCCGGCACGTGCCCCGCCCGGTCGAGCACGAGGGGATGCCGCTCACCCTGCACGAGCTGACCTATCGCGACCGCGGGCTCGCCACCTTCTGGGGCGGCAACCAGGGCAAGACCCGCTGGATGGAATTGCCGGACCTGATCCGGGTGCTCGCCCATCATGGCTTGAGCGAGACGACGATCATCACCGACGACCCGGACTTCGTGAACGGTCCGGCCGTGACGCTCGCCGCGCGTCGGCCGGGCGCGTCATCACCGGCTTGACCCGTCCCGCGCCCGCTCCCTACACACCGAGGAAAGGCGCCGATCCGGCGGCGCCGGCACCGAAGTCGAAGACCATGACCGAGCACGTCGATCCGAAGAAGCTGATCAAGGGCGGCCTGCACGACTGGGAAGTCGTGATCGGCATGGAGATCCACGCCCAGGTCACGAGCCGCTCCAAGCTGTTCTCCGGCGCCTCGACCGCTTTCGGCGGCGAGCCCAACGATCACGTCTCGCTGGTCGATGCGGCCATGCCCGGCATGCTGCCGGTCATCAACGAGGAATGCGTCGCGCAGGCCGTGCGCACCGGCCTCGGCCTGAAGGCGAAGATCAATCTTCGCTCGGTGTTCGATCGCAAGAATTACTTCTACCCGGATCTGCCGCAGGGCTACCAGATCTCGCAGTACAAGGATCCGATCGTCGGCGAGGGCGAGGTGCTGGTCGATCTGCCGGATGGCGGATCGATCACCGTCGGCATCGAACGGCTGCATCTGGAGCAGGATGCCGGCAAGTCCCTGCACGATCAGGATCCGACCAAGAGCTTCGTCGATCTCAACCGCTCCGGCGTCGCGCTGATGGAGATCGTCTCCCGGCCCGATCTGCGCTCGTCGGAGGAGGCCAAGGCCTATGTGACGAAGCTGCGCACGATCCTGCGTTATCTCGGCACCTGCGACGGCGACATGGAGAAGGGCAATCTCCGCGCCGACGTGAACGTTTCCGTGCGCCGCCCCGGCGAGCCGCTCGGCACCCGTTGCGAGATCAAGAACGTCAACTCGATCCGCTTCATCGGTCAGGCGATCGAAACGGAGGCGCGCCGGCAGATCGCGATCCTGGAGGATGGCGGCAAGATCGATCAGGAGACCCGGCTGTTCGACCCGAGCAAGGGCGAGACCCGCTCCATGCGCTCGAAGGAAGAGGCGCACGATTACCGCTACTTCCCCGATCCGGACCTGCTGCCGCTCGAATTCGATCAGGCCTTCGTCGATGGTCTGGCCTCCGGCCTGCCGGAATTGCCGGACGCCAAGAAGGCCCGCTTCATCAAGGATTTCGGCCTCTCTCCCTACGATGCCGGGGTGCTCGTCGCCGAGCGCGCCTCCGCCGACTATTTCGAGGCGGTGGCCCGCGGCCGCGACGGCAAGGCGGCGGCCAACTGGGTCATCAACGAGCTGTTCGGGCGCCTCAACAAGGAGGGGCTCACCATCGAGGAGACGCCGGTTTCCGCCGAGCAGCTCGGCACCATCGTCGATCTCATCGGCGAGGGCGTGATCTCCGGCAAGATCGCCAAGGATCTGTTCGAGATCGTCTGGTCCGAGGGGGGCGATCCGCGCGCCGTCGTCGAGGCCCGCGGCATGAAGCAGGTCACCGATACCGGCGCCATCGAGGCGGCGATCGACGCGATCATCGCCGCCAATCCCGACAAAGTGGAGCAGGCCAAAGCCAAGCCGACGCTGCTCGGCTGGTTCGTCGGCCAGACCATGAAGGCCACCGGCGGCAAGGCCAACCCGGCCGCCGTCAACGCCCTCCTGAAGGACAAGCTCGGCATCGAGTGAGCCTGCGGGGATCGGCCGGGGCGGCATCGCGCCCGTCCCGGCTGTGATCCAAAATCATCTTTGCGAGATTGTCCGAGCTGACATCGAGGCCGTTAACGTAGGACTCGGTCACATCGTTGCATGCCATCCCCCGAGGGAGCGTTCCCGTTGAGTCGCTTTGGGGGAAGGCGATCGATGACAGCGTCTTGTCCGGTCCGGTCCGGCAATCGTGAAGCCGTATTACCCGCTCGCCCGGGGCTGCTGGAAACCGGCCTGCAGGATCATCTCGACGCCCTCTGCCGCTCCGCCGCCGCTCTGTTCGATGTTCCCATCGCGCTGATCCCCCTGGTGGACGAGGACCGCTTCCGGTTCCGGGCCCGATGCGGGATCGACGACGACGGCATCGACCGGGCAGGCGCCTTCTGTAACCACACGATCCGGCAGCGGCGCGGCGAGATCCTCGTCGTTCCCGATCTGACCCGCGACGAGCGCTTCGCTCGCAGCCCCCTCGTCGTCGGCGAACCGCGGGCACGCTTCTATGCCGGGGTGGCGGTCGGCTCGGTGGCGGGCCGGACCATCGGCACGTTCTGCCTGATGGACCGCATCCCCCGATTCGACTTCACCCCGGACAAGCTGCGGATCCTTCAGGAATTCGCCCTGATCGCCGAGGCCCATCTCCAGCTCTACGAGACACGACGCGCCAGCCAGGCCGAGATTTCCGAACGCAGCGGCGAGGAGGCGCGGCTGGTGGAATGGGAGGCTCGCCTCAGGGCGACCGAGGCCGCCCACGCCATGGTCGAGGACGTCGCCTGCTTCGGTCACTGGCGGATCGACGCCACCACCGACACCATCGCGTGGTCGGAAGGGGTTGCGCGGATCTTCGGGCGCAATCCCGAACTCGCCGCCTTGAGCGTCGAGACGCATCTCGGCTTCTACCACCCGGACGATCGCGAGCGGGTGCTGCGGTCCATCACCGACGCGCTGGCCGGCCGTGGCGGCATCCAGAGCGGCTACGAGCATCGCTCCCGGATCGTTCGTCCGGACGGTGAGGAGCGGGTCATCGGCGTGCATGGACTCGCCGAGTACGACGATGCCGGCCGCCTCTCCTCGATCTTCGGGGTCTGTCTGGACGTCACCGACCTCACCCGCTCCGAACAGCGCCTGCGCGATGCCGGCGAGGTGATGCGCACCACGCTGGAGGCGATGGATCAGGGGCTCGTCATGGTCGGTCCCGACGCCCGGATCCGGCTTCTCAACCAGCGTGCCCACGATCTGCTCGACCTGCCGGAAACCCTCCTGCACGAGGGTGCCTCCTGGACCGCGGTGCGGCAGGTCCAGGTCGAGCGCGGGGAGTACCGTCTCGCTCCGCCGGAGATCCGGGATTGGCTGGAACAGGGCAGCGGCATGCCGCCGATCCAACGCTATGAGCGCACCCGCCCGGACGGCACGGTGCTGGAGGTCCGGCTCGCGCCCCTGCCTTCCGGAGGGTTGGTCTGCACCTATACCGACCTGACCGCGCGGAGGCGGAGCGAGGCGGCGCTGCGCTCCGCCGAGGCCGACTATCAGTCGCTGTTCCAGAACGCCGTGATCGGCGTCTATCGCGCGCGCCTCGACGGCAGCATCGTCCAGGCCAACCGGGCCCTCGCTCGGCTTCACGGCTACGGCGGCGCCGACGAACTGCCCCTGACCGATGCCGGCTTCAGCCACGATTGGTACGTCGAGCCCGGCCGCCACGAGGTCTTTCTCAAGCTTCTGGGGCAGAAGGGGCATGTGGAGGATTTCGTGTCCGAGGTGCGCCGCCACGCCGGTGGCCAGCGCATTTGGGTCTCGGAGACGGCCTGGGCGGTGCGCGATGCCGAGGGCGAGCCGGTCTGGTTCGAGGGAACGGTGGCGGATGCGACCGAGCGCAAGCGGACGCAGGCGCTGATCGAGCACATGGCCCGGCACGACATCCTGACCGGGTTGCCGAACCGCCGGCTGTTCCAAGAGGTCCTGACTCGTGAGATCTGGACCGTCCAACGCGATGGCGGCGGGGTGGCGGTTCTGTGCTGCGACCTCGACCGGTTCAAGGCGGTCAACGACACATTTGGCCATCCGGCGGGCGACGCCCTGCTCCGTGTCGTCGCCCGGCGCTTCAACGAGGTTCTGAGCGAGGGCGACATGGTCGCCCGGCTCGGCGGCGACGAGTTCGCGGTCATCCTGCCCTGCCCGGACGACCCCGACCGCATCGTCACCATCGCCCGCCGGCTGATCCAGGCGATCGACCGGCCGATCGATCTCGACGGCCGCGCCACCACCGTCGGCGTCAGCATCGGGGTCGCGGTCGGACCGAGGGACGGCGACAGTGCCGACACCCTGTTCAAGAACGCCGACATCGCCCTCTACCGGGCCAAGGATTCCGGGCGAAACACCTTCCGCTTCTACGAGAGCGGCATGGATCAAGCGGTCGCGACCCGTAACCTGCTCGAGATCGATTTGCGCAACGCCATCCGCTCCAGCGGATTCACGCTGCATTACCAACCGATCTTCAACCTCGCCGAGGGGGTGGTGCGCGGCTTCGAAGCCCTGCTGCGCTGGGACCATCCGGTGCGCGGTCCCATCTCCCCCGGCGAGTTCATCCCGGTGGCGGAGGAGACCGGCCTCATCGCGCAACTCGGCGCCTGGGCCCTGAACCAGGCCTGTCGCGAGGCCGCCGCCTGGCCGGGCGAGCTGCGGGTCGCCGTCAACGTCTCGGCGGTCCAATTCCGCAAGGCCGGGCTGGAGCAGGCCGTCATGCGCGCGCTCGCCAATTCGGGGCTGCCGGCCAGACGGCTGGAGCTGGAGATCACCGAGAGCGTACTGATGCAGGATTCGGACAGCGTGATCGACTGTCTCCATCGCCTGCGCGCCATGGGCGTTCGGATCGCACTGGACGATTTCGGTACCGGTTACTCGTCCCTCAGCTATCTGTGCCGCTTCCCCTTCGACAAGATCAAGATCGACCGTTCCTTCATCCGCGAGATCGACGAGCCGGTGGCGGCGGCAGTGGTCCGGGCGGTGGTGGGTCTCGGCGAGCGCCTCGGCACGACGATCACCGCCGAGGGCGTCGAGACCGAGGAGCAGCTGGCGCGCATCCGGAACAAGGGCTGCACCGAGGCGCAGGGCTTCCTGCTCGGCCGGCCGCAATCCGCCGAGGCCACCCGGACCCTCGTCGCCCGCCAGAGGGCGGCCTGATACGGCATCCGCTCGATCGGAGCGGGTTGCGTCCCGGCAAGCCCGCGCGGCGTTCGAGCGAAGCCCAAACCCGCCATCCCGAGGGGATGAACCGGATTGGGTATGATACGATTTCTGCCGAGCCCGCCGCCCGGCTTCAGCGGAAATCGGTGGGCGCGAGGCCGTAGCGGGCGATCTTGTCGTAGAGCGTCTTGCGGGGCACGCCGAGGGATTCGGCGGCGAGTCGCACATCGCCGCCGGCCATGATCAGTTCCTCGCGGATCAGGCCACGCTCGAAGCGCTCGACCTGCTCGGACAGGCTGAGCGCCTTCGCGGCCGTGGCTTCCGGCGCGGCCTGCCCGGCGAGGCCGAGGGCGCAGCGTTCCGCGAAATGGTCGAGCTCGCGCACGTTGCCGGGCCAGGAATGCCGCAGCAGATGATCGCGCATCGCTCCCGTCACGGCGGGCGCCTCGCGGCCGAACCGGGCGGCGGCGCGGGCGAGGAAATGCTGGAACAGCAGCAGGATGTCCTCGCGCCGCTGCCGCAGGGGCGGGATCGCCACGGTGACCACGTTGAGCCGGTGGTAGAGGTCGTCGCGGAAGGTGCCGGCGGCGGCTTCCTGGCCGAGATCGACCTTGGTGGCCGAGACGACCCGCATGTCGATGGGCCGGCGCTCGTTGGTGCCGAGCGGCTCCACCACCCGCTCCTGCAGCACCCGCAGCAGCTTCACCTGGAGCGCGAGCGGCATGCTCTCGATCTCGTCGAGGAACAGCGTTCCGCCCTGCGCGTGCTCGATGCGCCCGACCCGGCGCTTGAGCGCCCCGGTGAAGGCGCCGGCCTCGTGGCCGAACAATTCGCTCTCGACCACGCTGTCGGGCAGCGCGCCGCAATTCATGGCGACGAAGTTCTTCGCCGCACGCCGGCTCCAGCGGTGCAGGGCGCTGGCCACCACCTCCTTGCCGGAACCGGTCTCGCCGAGGACCAGCACATCGACATCGGCCCCGGCCACGTCGCGCACGAGACGGCGCAGGCGAACGATCTCCGGCGAGATGCCGAGGAAGGCCGGATCCTCCTCGATCGCCGCGTCGAGCCGGGCATGGAGGCGGCGGTTCTCGAGGATCAGGCGGCGATGGTCGAGGGCGCGGCGCACCGAGCCGAGCAGGGCCTCCGCCGGATAGGGCTTGGCGAGGAAGTCGTAGGCGCCGGCCCGCATCGCCCCCACCGCCATGGAGATGTCGCCATGCCCGGTGATGAGGATCACCGGCAGGTCGGCATCGATGGCGCGGAGGCGCTCGAACAGGGCGCGCCCGTCCAGGCCCGGCAGCCGCACGTCGCTCACCACCACGCCCGGCGGTTCCGCCCGGATCGCCGCCAGCGCGGCTTCCGCCGTCTCGAAGGTCTCGACCTGAAAACCGTCGAGTTCCAGGCTCTGGCGGTTGGCGCGCCGCACGTCCTCCTCGTCATCGATGAAGACGATCCGCTCGGAGGCCGACGCCGGCTCGCTGCTCATGTGGTCTCCAGGCTCCCCGCTCGCGCATCCGTCGGCGCATCCGCCCGCGCCAGTTCCATTCGAAAAATGGTGCCTTCCGGCCCCGAGCGCAGGCCGAGCGTGCCGCCGCCTTCCTCGACGATGCCGCGGGAGATCGCCAGACCGAGGCCGAGGCCTTCGGATTTGGTGGTGAAGAACGGGTCGAACACTTGGGCCCGCACCGTGTCCGGGATGCCGGGACCGTTATCGGCGACCTCGACCGCCACCCTTCCGTCGGTGACCTCGACACTCAGGGTGACCGACGGGGCCGCCCGCCCGGACACGGCGTCGAGGGCGTTCTGGAGCAGGTTGACCACGACCTGTTCCAGGCGCGGCCCGTCGCCGAGAACGGCGAGGCCGGGAGGCAGCTCCGGCGTGGCGAGGGGGATCCCGGCCTCCACGGCGCGGGCGCCGACCACTTCCAGGCTGCCGCGCACGATCTCGGCGAGGGCCACCGGCTCGCGCCGGCCCGAAGCGCGGCGGGCGAAGCCCTTGAGCTGGCGGGTCAGGGTGCCGATGCGCTCGGTGAGCCGGCCGATGGCCGAGACGTTCTCCGCCGCATCCTCGACCCGCCCGCGGCTGACGAGGATCGCGGTGTTGTCGGCATAGGAGCGGATCGCCGCCAGGGGCTGGTTGATTTCGTGGGCCATGCTGGCGGCGAATTGCCCGAGGGCCGCGAGGCGTCCGGCCTGGGCGAGTTCCCGGCCAAGGCGCTCCCGCTCGGCCTCGGCGCGGCGGCGCTCCTCCATCTCGGCGAGGAGCTGCCGGTTGGCCTCGCTGAGGGCCCGGGTGCGCTCCGCCACCCGCGCTTCCAGCTCCTCGCGCCGGGCGGCGGCCTCCGCGAGCCGGGCGCGGATCCGGCGGCGCCGGCCGATCAGGGTGGCGAGGCCGCCCCAGGCGAGCCCGGTCGCCAGCAGGGCGATGACCCGCCCCTGCGCCACCTCCCGCTGCACGGCGGCGGCGATCGGGGTCAGGGTGTGCAGCCGCCAGTCGGTGCCGGGAATCGCCGCATCGCGCATCAGCGCCGGCCAAGCGGGCGTTGCGGTGCCGCCGACCCGGACGAGGTCGAACGAGGTCTCCCGCAGCCCTTCCAGGGGGAAGAGCGGAAGGGGCGAGAGCGGCGCGCCGCCGAATTCCAGCGCCGCGCGGATGCGCCGCCGCTCGGCCTCGTCGATCCCGCGCAGGGCCTGGAAACGCCAGCCCGGCTCGCTCGCCACCAGCACGATGCCGCGGGAATCGGTCACGAACACGCTCTCGCGGCCCGCCCGCCACGCCGCCTCGATCCCGTCGAACTCGATCTTGACCACGACGACCCCGGCCGAGCGGGGCAGCCGCCGGGCGAGGTAGTAACCCGGCCGGCCGCTCACCGTGCCGAGGGCGAATTGCGAGCCCGCCCCCGCCGCCATGGCCTGTTTGAAATAGGGCCGGAAGGCATAGTCGCGGCCGACGAAACTCTTCTCGGCACCGGCATTGCTCGCGGCCACGGTCACACCGTCCGCGCCGATCACGTAGATCACCGCGGCGCCGGTGGCCTCGGCGATCTGCGCGAGCCGCCCGTTCACCCCCGCCACGAGGGCGGGGTCCGGGGCCGGCTCGACCACGCGGGCGATCTCGGGATCGGCGGCGAGCGCCAGGGGCAACGAACTCTGCGTCTGCATCTCGGCGCGCAGGGCCGCGACGTGAAGGCCCAGGGCCGCGGTCGCCGTGCGCCGCAGGTCGGCCAGAGCCCAGCGCTCCGCCACCTGGCCGCCGAGCCAACCGGCCAGCACCAGGGCCGCCAGACCGGCGAGCGCGATGAGCGTGCGGCGATACCTGGGACGGGAGAGCGTGAGCGTCTCGATCACGCGCGCCTGCCCGGTGCGGAAAGCCGGAACGGATCGCGGGCCGCCGTGCGGATTACCGCAACGCGGTCCGGGCCGCCATCGAGCCGGGACTGTGAAATATCATTCATGCCAAACAGTTAGCAAAAAGTTTCCGGGCCGGCCGGGCTGGCACGAGGGTTGCCATTCATATCGCGAAACGCAGCCATGACCTAACCGCAGAGCTGTGGGCCGCGAGGCCAAAAGCAAGAGCGGACGCTCTCCGAGACCTCCGGAAAGGAGACCGGACGGGCGATCCACCTCACCCTTTCAACGCTCCGACCGGGAGAAACGCCCATGGCCACCGTGCCGTCCCCGCTGACCGCGCCCCACGCGCCGAAAGCGCCGAAGCCCCTTTATCGCACCCTGTATTTCCAGGTGCTGGTCGCCGTCGCCATCGGCATCACCCTCGGCCACTTCTCGCCGAAGCTCGGCGCCGACATGAAGCCGCTGGGCGACGCCTTCATCAAGCTCGTCAAGATGATCATCGCGCCGGTGATCTTCCTCACCGTGGTCTCCGGCATCGCCGGCATGACCAATCTCGAGAAGGTCGGCCGCGTCGGCGGTAAGGCGCTGGCCTACTTCCTCACCTTCTCGACCCTGGCGCTGATCGTCGGCCTCATCGTCGCCAACGTGCTTCAGCCCGGCCACGGCCTGCACATCGATCCGAACTCCCTCGATCCGAAGGCGGTCGCGACCTATGCCGGCAAGGCCAAGGAGCAGAACATCGCCGACTTCCTGATGAACATCATCCCGACCACGGCGGTCGGCGCCTTCGCCGGCGGCGAGATCCTTCAGGTGCTGTTCTTCTCGGTGCTGTTCGGCTTCGGCCTCGCCTTCCTCGGCGATCGCGGCAAGCCGGTGCTCGACATCATCAAGGTGCTGTCGGAGGCCGTGTTCGGCGTCGTCAACATCATCATGAAGGTCGCTCCCATCGGCGCCTTCGGCGCGATGGCCTTCACCATCGGCAAGTACGGCATCTCCTCGCTCGCCAACCTCGCCTACCTCGTCGGCGCCTTCTACCTGACCTCGGCGATCTTCGTGCTCGGCGTGCTCGGCGCGGTCGCCCGCTACAACGGCTTCTCGATCATCCGGCTCATCCGCTACATCAAGGAAGAGCTGATGCTGGTGCTCGGCACCTCCTCCTCCGAATCGGCCCTGCCCTCGCTGATCGACAAGATGGAGAAGGCCGGCTGCTCGCGGCCCGTGGTCGGCCTCGTCGTCCCCACCGGCTACTCGTTCAACCTCGACGGCACCAACATCTACATGACGATGGCCGCGCTGTTCATCGCCCAGGCCACCGACACCCCGATCACCTTCGGCGAGCAGGTGCTGCTCCTGCTGGTCGCCATGCTCTCCTCGAAGGGCGCGGCGGGCGTGACCGGCTCCGGCTTCATCACCCTGGCCGCGACGCTGGCCGTCGTCCCCTCGGTGCCGGTCGTCGGCATGGCCCTGATCCTCGGCATCGACCGCTTCATGTCGGAATGCCGGGCGCTCACCAACTTCATCGGCAACGCCGTGGCCTGCATCGTGGTGGCCCGCTGGGAGAACGAGGTCGACGAGGCCAAGCTCCACGCGGCCCTCGGCGGCAAGCCGGTGGCCGAGGCGCCCGCTCCGGTGCTCCAGCCGGCGGAGTGATCCGGCGAAGGATCCGGCAAGGGATCCGAAAAGAGATCCGAACGGGGGGCACCGTCCTGCCATTCCGTTCGGTAACGGAGCCGCGGCAGCCGTCATTGGCTGTCGCGGTTTCTTTTTGCGTTCCGTAGATTGTCCCCGCAGCGCCTCAGCGCGAGGCGACACGGCTCGTGACCGGGGGGGAACGGACGATGCTCAAGGGACGCTGCCATTGCGGGTCGATCACCTACGAGATGTCTGCGGAGGTGGTGCATAACGCCCTGTGCCACTGCTCGGATTGCCGCCGCCATGCCGGCGCGCCGATGGTCGGGTGGGCCATGGTCCCGGCCGAGCGGGTCACGATTTCCGGTGAGCCCGTGGTCTACGCTTCGTCCGAACACGGGCGGCGGCATTTCTGCGGGCATTGCGGCACCGGCCTGTTCTACGTGAACGAGCGGAACCTGCCGGGCATGATCGACGTGCAGACCGCCACCCTCGACACTCCCGAGGCCTTGCCGCCGCAGGCGCATATCCAAGTGGCCGAACGGATCGGCTGGATGGAGGAGGCGCATCGCCTGCCGAGCTTCGCGCGGTTTCCGACCGGCTGATACGGCATCCGCTCGATCAGAGCGGGTTCCGGATCAGCAAGCCCGCGCGGTGTCTGAGCGGAGCCCACATCCGCCATCCCGAAGGGATCGACCGGATTTGGGATGATCCTGTCTCCGGTCGATGGGACCGGAGGCAGGATCGGGGAGCCCGCGCGGCGTCTGAGCGGAGCCCACATCCGCCATCCCGAAGGGATCGACCGGATTTGGGATGAGGCGATCAGAACGCCGAGAGCCGCCTGCGGACCTTTTCCAGGAAGCGCTGCCGCGCCGGTGCGGTGACCGTGTCCATGCCGGTGAGGGCGATCCAGCTCAGCCGGCAGCGCGGGGCGCAGAGCGGGCGGATGCCGAAGCGGAACAGCCGCCAATCGGGCCAGCCGACGAGCCAGAGCAGCCAGCGCGGCGAGCCGTAGGTGGTCACCACCGTGATCCGGCGGAGGTTGGTGAGGCGCGGTTGCAGGACTTTGGCGCCGCCCAGCGCGAAGGCGACGCCCGGCAGCCAGACCCGGTCGAACCAGCCCTTGAGCATGGCCGGGAGCCCGAACCACCAAGTCGGATAGACGAGGACCAGCGCCTCGGCCCGCCGCAGGGCGGCGATGTGGCCGGCGAGTTCCGGCCGGGCGGCCGCCTCGTCGAAATAGGCGCCCCGCTCGTCCGGGCTCAGCCTGGGGTCGAACTCCTCGGCATAGAGGTCGAGGATCTCGACCGCATGGCCGGCCGACCGGAGCGCCGAAACGGCGGTGTCGCACAGGGCCGCGTTGAAGCTGTCGGCGCGGGGATGGCAGTGGACCAGCAGGACGCGCATCGAACCCCTATTTCCCCGCCTCTCCGGTCGCGCGGATCCTGTCCAGAAGCCCTGCATCGGCGTAGCCGTCCGGCACCAAGCCAGTCGCGGTCTGGAAGGCGCGGATCGCGGCGCGGGTCTTGGGCCCGACCTTCCCGTCCGCGCCGCCCACCGCGTAGCCGAGGCCGGCCAGCCGTGTCTGCAGATCGGTGCGCTCCTCGGTCGAGAGCATGCGATCGCCACGGGGCCAGTCGCGGACGAAGCCGGGGGCGCCGCGCAGCCGGTCGGAGAGATGGGCGACGGTGAGGGCGTAGGCGAGCGCCGTATTGTAACGCAGGATCACCCGGAAGTTCGGCTCCAGCAGGAAGGCCGGGCCCTTGGCGCCGGCGGGCAGCAGCAGGGCGACACGCCGCTCTCCACCCTCGGGAAAGGAGCCGGCCGCCGGCTTGAGGCCCATCGCCTGCCACTCGGAAAAGGGCCGCTCGGTGGTCTCGTCGGCGCGGGTGTAATCGAAGCCGTCCGGCAGCAGCACTTCGAGGCCCCAGCCCTCTTTCGGTCGCCAGCCGGAGGCTTTGAGGAAATTCGCGGTCGAGGCGAGGGCGTCGGGGACCGAGCGCCAGATGTCGCGCTTGCCGTCGCCGTCGAAATCGACCGCGTGGCGGAGATAGGCGGTGGGCATGAACTGGGTATGGCCCATGGCGCCGGCCCAGGAGCCGGTCATGCGCTCCGCGTCGGCGTCGCCATCGGCGAGGATCTTCAGGGCCGCGACCAGTTCGTCGCGCCACAGGCCGGGGCGTTCCTTGTCGCCGCAGGCCAGCGTCGCCAGGGCTGGCATCACCGGGCGGACCACTCCCGGCTTGTCGAGGACCGAGCCGTAGGTCGACTCGACGCCCCAGAAGGCGACGAGCACGTACCGGTCGACGCCGTAGGCCGCCTCGATGCGGCCCAGCACCTCGGACCATTCGGCGAGCTTCGCTTGCCCCGTCGCCACCCGCTCCGGGGTCACGCTCGCATCGATGTAGTCCCAGACAGGCCGGACGAACTCGGCCTGGCTCCGGGTCGCGGGCAGGACGGCCGGATCGGGTACGATCCCCGACAGGGCCGTCTCGGCGACGGCCCGGGGCACCCCGCGTTCCTGCGCCAGGGCCGTCAACTCTCCCAGGCAGCTTGCGAAGCCCGGCACCGGGGCCGGCTCGGTCGGAGACTCGGCCCGCGCCGGGTTCAGGCCGGCGAGGGGCATGAGGGTGAAGAGCAGTTTGAGGGTTGGCCGCATGGCCGCGAGCTTACCACCTGCCCGTGAGATCGCGAGGTGCGAACGCCGCCTCAGCTGCCGAAGGCCCCCGCCCGGGCGAAGGCCGCCGCGAAGCCGGCGAGCGGGACCGTGATCACCGTCGGCTCCTGCGCATCCGGCTTCGTCGCCGAGATGGTGAGGTTCGTGGCGGTCTTCATCGCGTCGGTGGCGAGGGTCGGCAGGCTGATCGGCACGAGGCAGCCGTCGCTGACGCAGGTCGAGTAGGGGGCGCCCTTGCCGAGCTGCCGGTCATCGAGTTTGAAGCTCACGCCGGGCTCGATCTGCAGGCCGAACGGCATCAGGATCAGGCCCTCGCTCTTGCCGTCCTTGGCCGGGCGCAGCTCGATGCTGAACAGGCGCTTGCCGGTGCGCCGGTCGCCCTGGGACTGGATGATGACGCAATCGGTCCGGCTCTCCTCGCGGTTGCAGTTCATGGTCCAGTCGCCGTAGCTCTCGCTGACCGAGCGGGCACCGGCCGGCCACTGAGCCGGCCCAGTGGCGGCCGCCGCCGGTTCCAGCAGCGGAGCGGCGTTGGCCGGCTCCTTACCCGTGTCCTTCACCTCTTCCTTCTTGGGCGGCGCCGGCTTGCGCGGGCGGGGCTTCGGCTTGGGGGCGGGCGCGGCTTCGGTTGCGGCTTCCGGCGCGGCCTCCTGGGCGAAGGCGGGGATCGGCCCGGACAGGGCCGCCGATCCGGCGAGCAGAACCGCCAGGGCTGGCACGATCCTGCGGGACAGAGGCGGCATGGCGAGGCTCCTGAGAGATGTCATCGCGGGGCGCCTAGCTCCGCTTGCGCAAGGATGCAATCGCGTTGAGGCCTCACGTCACCGCAACAGTGCAAATCATCGTCGAGCCTGGAACCATTCCATGAAATTCAGGTAATGCTCGCCGCAAGGAACATGGGAATATTGCGCAAGCAAGGGAGCCGGAAGCGGCGATGAGCAAGATCCACGACCACGTCCCGCGCGATGCCCGCGGCCGGCCGCATCCCCTGTCGCAATATCGCGGCAAGGTGCTTCTGGTCGTCAACACCGCCTCCAAATGCGGGTTCACGCCGCAATACCAGGGGTTGGAAACCCTGTGGCGGCGCCACCGCGGCCAAGGCCTCGTGGTGCTCGGCCTGCCCTGCAACCAGTTCGGCGCCCAGGAACCCGGGGATGCCGAGGCCATCGAGCGGTTCTGCTCGCTGACCTACGACGTGACCTTTCCGGTGCTCGCCAAGGTCGAGGTCAACGGTCCGGGTGCCGACCCGCTCTTCAACGACCTGAAGCGCGCCAAGCCCGGCCTGTTCGGCACGCAGGCGATCAAGTGGAACTTCACGAAGTTCCTGATCGGTCGGGACGGAAGGGTGATCGCCCGCTTCTCCCCCTCCACCAAGCCCGCCGCCCTGGAGGGCGCGATCGAGCGGGCGCTGGCCGAGCCGGCCGTGTGAGGATCAGCGAACCGGCCGCGCCGCCGGCCCCGGATCGATCGCCGGCAGCTCGCCGGGGGGCAGGCCGGGGGCGGAGGCGGCCGCCTGCGGAGCATCGACGCCCCGGGCGCGGTTGGCGAGGGCGACCGTCAGCTTCTCGGCCGGCTCCGAGCCCATCAGCGCCAGCACCTCGGCCATCTTGCGCGGGTTCATGGCCAGCACGATCGGCACCAGCGTTTCGAGGCTGAGGCGGTCGAACACCCGTGCGGCATCCTTGGGCTTCATCGTCTCGTACATCGTGACGATGCCCTTCAGCCCGGCCTTCTCGGCCTCGGTTCGCTTGGCGCCGTCGGCGCCGATCTTGTCCTCGGCCTCCTTCAGGCCGGCCACCCCGGACTCGAGCTTGCGCTCGGCATCCTTCAGCAGCTGCTCGCGCAGGTCCAGGGCGTCCTGGCGCTGCTTGAGGGTGTCGCGTCGGGTGGCGAGCTTCTCGAGGATGGCCCGTTCGCTCTCCGAGACCGGTTCGGGAACGGAAGGCTGATAGACCGGGGGGGGCGCCGGCTCGGCCTTGGCGGGCTCGGCCTTCTTCGGCGGTGTCGAGACCGAGCCGGTCGTCGGCGGATCGGAGGGGGTGTAGTTGCTGCGGGCCTTGGCGAGGACGCGGGCGAATTCCGGCAGCGGCGCATCCGCCGGCACCGGCCCGTCGCCGGCCATCAGCGCCGTGACCTTCAGCACGAGGAGCCCGATCGCCGCCAGGGTCACGGCGTCGATCAGGCGCAGCCGGAAGGGGCGCGCCGGAAGGCTCGCGAGACGTGCGAGTCGGCGCGCGGGCAGGCTCATGCGGCTCTCGCCCGCAGCCGGTCGAGGGCGCGCTCGGACAGGGCCTGGGCGGCGGCCAGCGCCGCGCCGACGCGCTCACCGTTGCCGCCGGCGGCGGGCGCCTCGATGGCGACGGGGCGGAGGGGCGCCGCCGCCGCGGCCGGCGCCTGGGCGGCGGGTGCGGTGGCGGTCCGGGCCTGGCCGACGATGGCGGCGATGCGGTTGATGACGCTCTCCCCGGCCTCGACATGCGCGGACAGGTCGGCGGCGTAGCGCTCGGCGGTGCCAAGACGCTCGGCCAGGGTGCGGTCGCACTCGTCGAGGGTGGTGCGCAGGCCGGCGATGGCGCGCTCGGCGGTGGCACTCGCCACCACCAGATCGCCGATGGTGGAGCGCAGGGCCGATTCGTCCGCCTTCAGCTTGCTGATGCGCTGCGACAGCTTCACCGAGGAGACGATGGTGGCCACCAGGAGAACCGCCACGAGGATGTCGGCGGCCATCGAGACGAAGAAGGTCATGCCGGTCACCCGTCGTTCCGGTTCTGCATCGAGATCTCGTAGGCCTGCAGCGTGGTGCGGGACTGTCGCAGCGGCCGGGCGATCTGAACCGCGATGGCGTCGTCGATCCGGCCGATCCGCCCCTGGGTCAGCGCCCAGTCGCCGCATCGGACCGTGATCAGGTCCGTGGGTTTGCGGTCGAACATCAGCGTATCGCCGACCTTGAGGCCGAGCACCCGCTTCAGGGGCAGCGTCACCTCGTGGAGCACCGCCTCCATCTCCAGATCCGCCTGCCAGATCTCGGTGGCGAGGTGGCTCTCCCAGACCTGATCGCGCCCGAGCCGCTCGCCCATGAAGCTCTGCATCAGCAGGTCACGGATCGATTCGACCATCGCGTAGGGAAACAGGATCTGCATCCCGCCGCCGCGCCCGTCCATGTCGAGCTTCAGGCTGATCAGGATGGCGGCGTTGCCGGGACGGGTGATAGTGGCGAAGCGCGGATTGGTCTCGAGGCGGTCGATGCCGAAGCGCACCGGCGACAGCGGCTGAAACGACAATTCGAGACCGGACAGGATGATGTCGATCAGGCGCCGCACGAGGTTCATCTCGATGGTCGTGAAGGGGCGTCCGTCCAGCCGGCTGGACGAGCCGCCGCGCTTGCCGCCGAGCAGGAGGTCCATGGTCGAATAGGCCAGCGTCTGCTCGACGGTGACGATCCCCGAGCCCTCCCAAGGGTCTGCCTTGAACACGCCGAGCAGGGTCGGCAGCGGGATCGCGTTGAGGTAGTCGCCGAAGCGAACGGAGGTGATGTTGTCGAGGGTCACCTCGACGTTGTCCTGGAAGAAGTTGCGCAGGGAGGTCGACAGCAACCGGATCATCCGGTCGAAGACGATCTCCAGCATCGGCAGGCGTTCGTACTGGACGACGCCCGAATCGACGATGGCGCGCACGCCCCCCGCGCCGGAGGCGGAGAGTTCGCGCAAGGAGAAGCCGAGGACGCCGTCGATCTCGTCCTGGTTCAGGATACGGTCGTTGCCGGCGAGTTCGGGGAGATTCTCGGTCTCCCCATCCTCGATCATCGTCGCCCATTCGGCGGCGACGTCGCCCGCGCTCTTGGTCGTCCCCTGCTCGGCCAGGGCCGCGCCCCACTCCTCCGCCAGGGAAGCGTCGCCACCGCCTTCGCCCTGCTCGGCAAAGGCCGCCGCCCAATCGTCCTCGAGTTCGTCTTCGGGTCCGGTCATGGTCGTGTCGCGCTGTCAGGCTGTCGGGGAGATCGGCTTCGACGGGGCGTGCCCGCTCACTGGACGATGACGTCCTTGAACAGCACCGCCTCGGCCTTGGCCGGATGGATCGCGATGTTGACCCGCCTCAGCAATTCCTCGCGCAGGCGGTACATGCCGGCGGAGCCGGCGAGGTCGCTCGCCCGGAGTTCGCGCAGGTAAGTCTGGAAGGTGTCCTCCACCCGCGGCATCAGCGGCTTGACCGCCGCCTCGGCCTTGGCGTCCTTCAGTTCCAGGGAGACGCGCAGCTTGAGGATGTTGGCCTTGGGCGTCCCGGGATCGGGGCTCAGGTTGACCAGCATGTCGCGCATGTCGAGGAACACGGCCTGTGCCTTCGGCTCGGCCTTCTCGGCCCCGTGCTCGCCGGCATCGGCATGGGCCGCCTTGTTCTTCATGAAGAAGAAGCCGCCCCCGCCGCCGAGCAGCAGGACCGCCGCCGCCGCGATGACGATGAGCTTCTTCTTGGACTTCGGAGCCTCGGCCCCGCCCTCTTCGCCCTCGGCCTCGGACACCTTTTTCGGCTTCTTGGCCATGGTCTGCTCGTCGTGGCTCCCGGCGGACGAATCCCCTCGCCTCCGTTCTCGTCCGACGTGGTTAACCCTCGGTTAAGCAGGCAGAACTTGCCGGGTCGGACTTGCCGCCGGGGCCGGACCGTACCGGCCCACGGAAGCGGCAATTTCGTGGTAAGTCTCTGCTATGGCGAGCAAAAAATGAGTGGCCCGGATTGGCACGGGCCCTGCGGAGGTAGGGCCGAACCGTCGCCGTCATCCGAGGCACCCCATGCAGAACGCGCTCTTCGTCGGAGTCTCCGCCCAGGCCGCGCTCGCCCGCGAACTCGACGTCATCGCCAACAACATGGCCAATGCCTCGACCACCGGCTTCAAGGCGCGCTCCGCGCGCTTCCAGGAATATCTGATGCCGGTGGCCTCGGCCGACAGCTTCCAGCGGCCCGACCGGCGCGTCTCCTACGTGATCGACAACGGCACCCCCCTCGACCTGTCCCAGGGGCCGGTGGAGGCCGACGGCAACCCGATGCATGTGGCGTTGCGCGGCGACGCGTTCCTCGCCGTCCAGACGCCGCAGGGCCCGCGCTACACCCGCAACGGCGCCTTCGAGCTCGACCCGCAAGGGAATCTCGTCACCTCCGACGGCTACGCCGTGCAGGGCGATGGCGGCCCGATCACCATCGGCCAGCAGGAAACCGGTCTCTCCATCGCCCCGGACGGCACGGTCTCGACCAATCTCGGCATCCGGGGCCGGCTGCGGATCGTCACCTTCGCCAATCCGCAGGCTCTGCAATCCGAGGGCGCCAACCTGTTCTCGTCGCAGGCCCCGGCCCGGCCCGCCGGCCCCGGCCAGCACCTCGAACCGGGCGCGCTGGAGCGCTCCAACGTCAAGCCGGTGGTGGAGATGACCCGGCTGATGGACGTGAACCGCACCTACGCGATGGTCTCGAGCGTGATCTCGCGTCTCGACGATCTGCGCGGCACGGCGATTCGCCGTCTCGCCGATGTCGCCTGATCGTTTGGCTGGAAGGTAGATTCCGATGCGCGCCCTCTACGCCGCCGCCACGGGCATGGCGGCCCAGGAACTCAACGTCCAGGTCATCTCGAACAACATCGCCAACCTGCGCACCACCGGATACAAGCGCCAGCAGGTGCATTTCCAGGATCTGCTCTACCAGAACCTGCGCCGCTCCGGCTCCTCGACCTCGGACCAGAACACGATCCTCCCCGCCGGCCTCGCCCTCGGCTCGGGCGTGAAGACCACCTCGACGGCCCGGGTCATGACCCAGGGTTCGCTGACCCAGACGGAGAAGGATTACGACGTCGCCATCCGCGGCGAGGGCTTCTTCCGTGTTCGCCTGCCCGACGGACGCACCGCCTATAGCCGCGACGGCTCCTTCGACCTCGATTCCCAGGGGCAGCTCGTCACCCGCGACGGCTACCTGCTCGATCCCGGCGTCACCGTGCCCAACACCGCCACCTCGGTGACGATCTCGGCGACCGGCGCGGTCCAGGCGACCCTGCCGGGCCAGACCGCGCCGCAGGCGCTCGGCCAGTTCCAGCTCGCCCGCTTCGTCAACAAGGTCGGCCTCGAATCCATCGGCGACAACCTCTTCGTCGAGACCGCCGCCTCCGGCCCCGCCATCACCGGCCTGCCCAACGCCGAGGGCTTCGGCAGCCTGCAGCAGAGCTATCTCGAAGAGGCCAATGTCAACGCGGTCACCGAGATCTCGTCCCTGATCGCGGCCCAGCGCGCCTACGAGATGAACTCGAAGGTCGTCACCGCCGCCGACCAGATGCTCTCCACCACCTCGCAGATGTTCCGCGGCTGAGAACGCGCGCCATGACCCACGCCCTCCGCCCGCTCCGCCGCTCCGCCCCGCTGGCCGTGACCCCGCTCTCCCGTGGCGTGATCGGCCGGACCCTGGTCGCCCTCGCCGCCTTCGTCGCGATGGCGCTGTTCGCCCTGCCCTTGATGGCCGCCGGCAACCCGCTGCGGCTGCGCGGCGACGTCACCGCCCGCGGCGACACCCTGAGCCTCGGCGACCTCGTCGAGGGCGCGCCCGCCGAGCTCGCGAACCGCCCGCTGTTCCGCGCGCCCGCCCTCGGGGCGGTCGGCACGATCCAGGCCCGGCGCATCGTCGAGGCGGCGGCCGGCCTCGGCCTGACCGGGATCGAGAGCGGCGGCCGGGTGCAGGTCACGGTGCAGCGCGCCGCCCGCCGGGTCGGGCCGCCGGAGATCGAGGCCGCCCTGAAGCGCGCCCTGGAGACTGGCTACGGCCTCGATGCCAAATCCGTCTCGGTGCGGCTCGACGGCGAGGCGCCGGTCCTGCTCGCCCCCCTCGACCTCGACGGGCAGGCGGCGGCGGTCGACGTGACCTACGAGCCCCGGTCGCGCCGGGTCGCCGGCCTGATCGTCCTCGGCGAACGCCAAGCCTCCCTGCGGGTCGGCGGCGTCGCCGTCGAGACCCGCGAGGTGGCGGTGCTGACCCGCAGCCTCAACCGCGGCGAGGCGATTGCCGGCGCCGACCTTACGATCGAGCGCCGCCCGCGCGACGCCGTGCCGTCCGATGCGCAGGGCGCGCCGGGCCTGATCGCCGGTCAGGTGGCGCAGCGCTCCCTGAGCGCCGGCTCGGTCCTGCGCTCCGGTGACGTGGCGCCCCCCGATCTCGTCGCCCGCGGCGAGAGCGTGAACATCGTGTTCGAGACGCCCGGCGTGTCCCTGTCGATGCGCGGCATCGCCAACGAGAACGGCCGGCTCGGCGCCAGCGTCTCGGTGACCAACAGTGCCTCGAAGAAGGTGCTCCAGGCGGTGGTGGTCGGGCCCGGCCGGGTCTCGGTGAGCCCGGCCCCGCAGCCCCAGCCGGTTCTTCAGGCCAGCGCGGCCCCGTGAGGCCGGCCCCTCCGCCCCTTCCCTGTTTACGTCAGCGCGGACCCTTTCCGATGACCGCTCGCCTGCCCCGCCTCGCCGTGATCCTCGCCCTCGCCCCGCTCGGCGCCTGCAACACCGTGGACCGCCTCTCGCAGGTCGGCGCCACGCCGACGCTCTCGGCGATCGAGGACCCGACCGCCCAGCCCGGCTACCGGCCGGTGCGGATGGCGATGCCCGACATCCAGCCCGTCTCCTACGCACCGAACTCCCTGTGGCGCACCGGTTCGCGGGCCTTCTTCAAGGATCAGCGCGCAGCCCGGATCGGCGACCTGCTCACCGTCAAGGTCAACGTGACCGACAAGGCCAACCTCAACAACGAGACCAAGCGCTCCCGCACCAACGCGGAGGGCTTCGGCCTGCCCAATGCCTTCGGCCTGGAGAAGAATGCCGGCGTCGCTGCCGCCGGGATCAGCGCCGACAAGCTTCTGAACGGCACCTCGACCTCGTCGAGCGACGGCGCGGGCTCGGTGCAGCGGGCCGAGACGGTGACGACCAACGTCGCAGCGGTCGTCACGCAGGTGCTGCCCAACGGCAACCTCGTGGTGGAGGGCAAGCAGGAGATCCGCATCAATTTCGAGGTGCGGGAGCTGATCGTGGCCGGCGTGGTCCGCCCCGAGGACATCGAATCCGACAACACCATCGATTCGACCAAGATCGCCCAGGCCCGCATCGCCTATGGCGGCCGGGGCCAGATCACCGACGTGCAGCAGCCGCGCTACGGCCAGCAGCTCGTCGATATCCTGCTGCCGTTCTGAACGGACGGCTCTCGGTCAATGCTCGGTGCCGGGCCGGTTCTCCCGCGGCGCCTCGCCATGGGTCTGGACGAAGCTGGAGCGGCGCGGGTCGTGTTTCGACTGCGCCACCCGTCCCCGCTGCCAGATGGCGAAGGCCGCGACCAGAACGATGGTGACGATGGCGAGCAGCGGAATAAGCACGTCGTTCGACACGGCCATTTCCTCCGATGATTGTGTTCGGGGGCAAGTGGCACGCTCAATAAAAGTTCCGCGCCATTAGATCGGTCGCAACATTGTAAACAACCGACCGAATTCATTGTCATGGCGGTCAAGCTTCACGATAAGACGGAAATCCTTGCTGGTCTCTGTCTTTCGGATAGTGAAGACGGTCCGCGCTTTCGGGCGCCGAGGCCGGTTCTGGACAGTCCTCCGACGTCCGGGGCGCTTTGCGCTTCAGCGATGACGGGACTGCCCTGCCCGATCTGTCATGGCGATGTGTCGAACGAAGCGCGTCAGGTCGCGCCGCGCGCCGGATCTCGTCAAGCTGTGCAGGCTTGAACGGCGGCAAGGACACCGGATCGTGTCGCGAGGTGCTGCCGTCCCGGTCGCTTCACACCCATAGGACCGGCCTGCCGTCGCCAAACCGCAGCGGCACCGGATTGGATGGGCTCGCCGTTACAGGCTGCGCGACAGCACCAGCGGGCCGCTCTGGCCGGCGCCCCGGCCGTAGGGGGACGGCGAATGGGAGGGGCGGCCGTAGACGGTGGGGGTGCGCGCCTTGCCGATCTCCTCGGCCAGCGTCTTGATCAGGCTTTCGGACACCGTGCGGGCGGTGGCGAGCACCTGCTGATTGGTCTCGACCACGGCGGCGAAGCGGTGCTGGGCCACCTTCAGCGCCTCCAGCCCCTCGGGCGCGAAGCGGGCCAGCGCGATGGCGTTGGCCTTGGCCGCCTCCAGCCCGTTCATGTAGGCGGCGGCGAGGTCGGATTTCGGCGCCGCTTCCGCCAGGGCCTGGGCGATGCGCCCGGCCCGCACGCCGTCGCTCTCGCGGGCGAGGACCGCTTCCAGCGCGTCCATGGTGGCGAGCAGCCCCTGGACGAAGGCGAGGGCCGAGGGCCGGTCGGTCAGGCGCAGGGGGGCTGCCGGATCAGCGGCCATGCCCGGCCTCCTGCATCCGCATCATCTCGGAATAGACCTGATTGCTGATGCCGACGCCGCCGGTCTTCACGATGGCGTTGGCGTATTCCTTGGTGAGCATCGAGCGCCAGACGCCGCCGCCGGTGCCGTTCTCGCCCAGCGGCCCCTCCGTGCCCTCGCTTTGGGTCAGCTTCTCCAGGCTGTCCTCAAGGAACATTTTCTCGAAATCGTCGGCGGTCTTGCGGGCCTTGGCCGAGGCGGCGGCCTTGGCGGTGTCCATAGTGTCGGTGTCGGTCTTGGCCAACGTGTTGAGCAGGTTCTTGCCGACGCCGACGGCCGCCGAGGCGGCGAAGGTTGCGAGGGGCAGCATGGCGCGGTCTCCGCTTCGGATGAGAAATTACATCAGCTCGATATCGGCCTGGAGCGCGCCGGCCGTCTTGATCGCCTGAAGGATCGAGATCAGGTCGCGGGGGCCGACGCCGAGGGCGTTGAGGCCGTCGACCAGCTCGCGCAGGCTCACGCCCTCCTTCACCAGGGCGAGCTTGTTGCCGTCGCCGGTATCGACCTTCACCCCGGTCCGGGGCACGACCGCCGTCTGTCCGTTCGACAGGGGCGCCGGCTGGCTCACCATCGGCTGCTCGGTGATCGTCACCGTGAGGTTGCCCTGGGCGATGGCGACGGTGGAGACACGCACGTCGCGGCCCATCACGATGATGCCGGAGCGTTCGTCCACCACCACCCGCGCCGTCTGGTCGGGCTCGACCTTGAGCTGCTCCACCTCGGTGATGAGGCGGATCATGTTGCCGCGATACTTGGCCGGGATCTGCAGGGTGATGGTCGCCGGGTCGGTCGGCTCGGCGGTGTCGGCCCCCATGAAGTCGTTGATCGCCGAGGCGATCCGCTTGGAGGTGGTGAAATCGGGGTTGCGCAGCGACAGGCGAAGGGAGCGCGCCTCGTTGAGCTTGAATGCCATCTCGCGCTCGATCAGCGCGCCGTTGGAGATCCGCCCGTTGGTCGGCACGCCGCGGGTGATCTTGGCGGCCTCGCCTTCCGCCGCGAAGCCGGCGATCGCCACCGAGCCCTGCGCCAGGGCGTAGATCTCACCGTCGGCCCCCAGCAGCGAGGTCGCGACCAGGGTGCCGCCCTGCAGCGACTTGGCATCGCCCAGGGAGGAGACGGTGACGTCGATATGCGTCCCCTGGGTGGCGAAGGGCGGGAGATTGGCCGTCACCATCACCGCCGCGAGGTTCTGCGTCCGCATGGTCGCGCCCCGGGTGTTGATGCCGAGCCGCTCCAGCATCGCCTGCAGGGATTGCTTGGTGAAGGGGATGTTGTTGAGCGTGTCGCCGGTGCCGTTGAGGCCGACGACGATGCCGTAGCCCACGAGCTGGTTGGTGCGCACACCCTCCACGCTGGCGAGATCCTTCACCCGCGACAGCGCCCCCGCCTGGGCCGGCAACAGGGCGGCGAGGCAGGCGAGCGCCGCGATCAGGTGGCGGGAGAGGCGGGAACGAGGCAGCAGCATCGGACATCGGTGACCGGTTTCGGCGTCTGGCGCCGGACCGATCCTTGCCAGCGTCATGCCAAAGCGTATTGCATTGAAAATGCTATGGTTCTTCCGGGAGCGGACGGGTCGGCGGCCGGCGCAGGGCCGGTCGTTTCCTGCCGGGGCGGCAGCTTCTGCCGGGTCGTTTACCCGTGCTTAACCATGAGGGCAGATCTGTGTGTCATCGGCGGGCCGCGTCCATCGCCCCGCGCGAAAGGTCTTCAACCGATATGCGCGTCGATCCCCGTTTCGCCGCCGCCGCCGCGAGTTCCGTCGGCGCCCCGCGCCGCGCCGCCACCGCACCGGGCGCCTTCGCCCCGACCGGGCCGGACACGCCGCGCGCCGCGACCGCCGGCGCGAGCCAGACCGGAATGCTCGCCGGGCTCGACGCCATTCTCACCTTGCAGGGACAGGACGGGGCCGACGCGCAGAAGGAGCGCCGCCGCCGCTCGGTGCAGCGGGGACACGACCTCCTCGACGGGCTCGACCGGCTCAAGGCCGCGCTGATCGGCGGCCGGGTGGCGCCGCGCGACCTCCAGGCCATCGCCGGCCGCCTTGCCGAGCGGATGCCGGACAGCGGCGATCCGCGCCTCGACGGGCTCGTGGCCGAGATCGAGCTGCGGGTGGCGGTGGAACTCGCCAAGCTCGACGCCGCGCGGGGCGTCTGAGGACGGGCCTCGCGCCGGGAGGACGATCCAGACGAAAAAAGGGCCGGACCTCTTCGCGAGATCCGGCCCGGCCGCTCACCAGTAATAGGGACGCGGGCGGTAATAGCCGTAGGGCCGGTAGACCGGCCGCGGGCGATAATAGCCGTAGGGACCACCCCAGTAGCGCCGGGGGCCGTAGAAGTTCGGGCGGCAGATGCCCCAGGGATTGGGATGGAAGCCGGGCCCGCAGCCGCCGGCGGTGCGCTCCACGAGCGCATTGTCCGTCGCCGCTGCGAGGGGAGCGGGGCTCAGGGGGGCCGCCTGGGCGCTTCCCGCCACACCGAGGCTGCCGGCGATCACCGCAGCCAATGCGAACGCCTTCGCGTGCATCATCTTACGATTTCTCCGTTCGGGCCGAAACCAATGGCCGATGAGGAAGGCTAGGTCTCGTGAGGTGAACCGGACCTGACCGGGTTCTTAACGCGATGCCAGCAGCGGGGTTCTTGCGAAGAACCTTCGCCGCATCGCCATGAGGCGCCGTTCTGGCGCGGGATGCGGTGTGATGAAGCACCCGCCACTCTGCTTTCCCACCGGTCGCCGGCATTGACGGTCCCGCTTCGATCCCCGACAAGTCGCGCCGCGCGAGCGGGTGCGCGCCGATCTCGCTGGCTCGAAGGGACTCGTACCGCGCCGCGATGCTGTTCAACTCCTTCGTCTTCCTGCTCGCCTTCCTGCCCGCCGCCCTGCTGCTGCACGCCGCCGCCGAGCGCTACCGGCCGCAGGCCCGGCTGCCCCTGCTCGTCCTGCTGTCGTTCGTGTTCTACGGCTGGTGGGACTGGCGCTTCCTGCCGCTGCTCGCCGGCTCCATCGGCGTGAACTGGCTGGTGGCGCGGGTGCTGCCGCGGGACCGCAGCGGCTGGCTGTTTCCGGCCGCGCTGGCGGGCAACCTCGCGGTGCTGGCGGCCTTCAAATATCTCGGCTTCCTCGCCGACCTCGCGAACCTGATCCCCGGCCTCGCCCTGCCCCGGCCCGATCTCGCCCTGCCGCTCGGGATCTCGTTCTTCACCTTCCACCACATCATGTACCTGACGGATCTGCGGGCGGGACGCGCCCCCTCCTTCGGGCTCACCCGCTACGCCCTCTACATCGCCTTCTTCCCGCAGGTGCTCGCCGGCCCGCTCGTGCGCTGGAGCGAGATCATGCACCAGTTCGAGGAGCGGCCCTACGCCCGGCCCGATGCGGCTGAGCGGATCGGGCGCGGGCTGATGCTGCTCACCGTCGGCCTCGCGAAGAAAGTGTTTCTGGGCGATCCGCTCGCGGCCTATGTCAATCCGGTCTTCCAGGCCGCCGCTGCCGGCAAGATCGTGACCGTCGCCGAGGCGTGGCAGGCGACGCTGGGCTTCACCTTCCAGATCTATTTCGACTTCTCCGGCTACACCGACATGGCGCTCGGGATCGCCCTTCTGTTCGGGATCGTGCTGCCGCAGAACTTCGATGTGCCCTACCGGGCGACCTCGCTGCGCGATTTCTGGCGGCGCTGGCACATGACCCTGTCGCGCTTCCTGCGCGATTATCTCTACATCGCCTTCGGCGGAAACCGGCGCGGCCTCGCGATCCAGCTCGCCGCCCTGTTCGCCACCATGACCCTGGGCGGCCTCTGGCACGGGGCCGGCCTCACCTTCGTCGCCTGGGGCGCCGCCCACGGCCTCGGCCTCGGGGCGGGCGTGCTGTGGCACCGGGCCGGCGGGCGGCTGCCGCATCTCGTCGGCTGGGCGCTCACCGCCGCCTTCGTGATGCTGACCTGGGTGCTGTTCCGCGCCGCCACCTTCGACGCCGCGCTCGCGATCTACAAGGGGCTGATCGGGCTCGCGCCGGCTGGGTCAGGCTTCAAGTGGCGCACCATCCTGATCGCCGCCGCGGTGGCGATCCTCGGGCCGAATGCCTGGAACGCCGTCCACCGCCTGCCGCCGAGCCGGCTGCTGGCGGCGGCCTTCGCCCTGCTGTTCGTCGTCGTCGTCCTCAAGATCGGCGACGATGCGAACTATGAATTCATCTACTTCCAGTTCTGAGATGGAGCGTCCTTCCATCAGCGTCGGGGAGCGGAACTGGGCGCGGTTCGCCCGGCTGTTCGCCCGCACCGCCATCGGTCTGCTCGCCGGTTACCTCGCCCTCGCGATCCTCGTCGATCCCTATGACAGCGGGCGCTCGACGCTCCTCTCCGCCGGGGCGATCCGGCCGCAGGGCCCGCGCACCGCCGCCGCCCTGCGCGGGCGCGACCCGGCCTTCGAGGGCGCCGTGTTCGGCAATTCCCATATCCAGCTCGTCGAGCCCGAGCGCCTGACGGCCGCGACCGGCATCCCCTTCGTGCAGCTCTCGGTGCCCGCCACCGGGCCGGGGGAGCAGCTCGCCCTGCTCGCGTGGTTCCTGCGCCACCATCCGGCACCGAAGGCGATCGTCCTCTCGGTGGACGATTTCTGGTGCATCGACGACCCGGCCCTGCCCAACGACAAGCCGTTCCCGTTCTGGCTCTACAGCCACGATCCCCTCGCCTATCTGCGCGGGCTCCTGCGCTTCTCCGTCGCCCAGGAGGTGGTGGGGCGCGTGTCGTGGATTCTCGGCAGCCGCCGCAAGCGGGCTCGGGCGGATGGTTGGTGGGATTACGAGCCGGATTACCTCAGGCTCGGGGATCTCGACGGGGAACGCTTCCGCGTCGCCCGCGAAACGCCGGTTCCCGACGAGCCGACGCCGGGCAAGGCCGGGCCGTCCTTTCCCGCCGCCGACCGCCTCGCCACGGTGCTGGCCGCCCTCCCCCCGGAGACCGCCGTGGTCATGGTGTTTCCGCCGGTCTACGCCGCCGGCCTGCCGCGACCCGGCACGGCGCGCGACCGGGCCGAGGCGGCCTGCCGGGGCGCCATGGCCGCTGCCCTCGGTCGCCATGCCCGCAGCGCCCTCGTCGACGGGCGCCGCGAGCGCCCGGCCCTGCACGACCCGGCCCTGTTCTTCGACCAGACCCATTACCGGCACGGCCTGGCGCGCCCCCTCGCCGACGAGATCGCCGCCGCCCTGCGCCGGCTGCAAGGGAGCCTTGCGCCATGAGGGCCTATTTGGAGGGCCCACTTGAGCGTGTCGTCTTTGCCGCATCGTACCAGCTTTTCAAGCGAGAGTGCTTAAGGCGGCATCCGCGCGTTGTAGAGCTTGCCCGCCTCGATTATAGCCTCGCCGAAGATCGCCGCTGACCGGCAGGGAGCGCGAGGACAAAGCGATGGCGAAGGTCACGATCGAGGACGGCTACAGGCCCTCCGAAGACGAGCCCTTCATGAATGAGCGGCAGCGGGAGTATTTCCGGCGCAAGCTGCTCAGTTGGAAGAGCGAAATCTTGCGCGAGGCGCAGGATACGCTCAGTGCGCTCCAAAGCGAGAACGAGAACCATCCCGATCTTGCCGATCGTGCCTCGTCCGAAACGGATCGCTCGATCGAGCTGCGCGCCCGCGACCGCCAGCGCAAGCTGACCAGCAAGATCGATGCGGCCCTCTCCCGGCTGGAGGACGGCTCCTACGGCTTCTGCGAGGAGACCGGCGAGCCGATCTCGCTCAAGCGGCTCGATGCGCGCCCGATCGCGACGCTGTCTCTGGAGGCGCAGGAGCGGCACGAGCGCCGCGAGCGCGTCTACCGCGACGACTGATCGGGTTTTCCGGTCATACGGGATCCGCTCGATCAAAGCGGCTCCCGTATCGCTCAGCCCGCGCGGCGCCTGAGCGACGTCCGAACTCGCCATCCCGAAGGGATCCGCCGATTCGATAAGAGACCGCGCGGTGAGCGTCTCTCGGTCGTCCTCGCGAGGCTTCACTGAGGCGGGCCGTGACCCGGCCGGCATCGAGCCGGCAACGGAAGCATGCGGTTGGCTATCGTCGACCCACGTCGATCCGCACGAAGCTGCGCACCGGACCGAGGCCTGATTCGCTGCGGCTGTCGATCGAGAGGCGGCTCTGAACCGGTGTCTCGGTCCGGTATGTGCCGACATCGACGCTGGCCGAAGCCCGGCCCGACAGGCGGATGCAGGTCGTGGTGCCCGGGATGCGGACGAAGCCGATACCCTCGCGCGGACAGGGCTCCATTGCCGCCTCGGACGGAAGTGGCGCGCGCTCGAACGCATCCGCGCAAGGCGGCGCCAGTGCCAAGCACAGGCCGAGAGCGCCTGCCGTCTTTCTCATCCCGTCCGCTCCCCGATCCCTGTGCTTCGCCGATTCTCCGTGCTGGCCTAGAATCGCCCGGCGTCAGTAATGCGGCGGAGGCGGCTCGGGCGCACCGCTCGCCACACGAAACGCACTCTCCTCGACCTGTTCCTGCAACCGGGCGAGCTGCCGGGACAGCCGGTCGATCACCGCCCATTGCGCGGTGATCGCCGCGTTGAGATCGTCGATGACCGATTCCTGCTCGGTCAACCTGATCTCCAGGCGTGCGATTCGGTCGTCGTCGTGCGGCAGATCGGTCATCGCCCGACCATGCTCCGCCGGGCGGGACCGTGACAACCGTCTCCCGAACGCCGCCGCCGCGAAGCCGGATATTTGTCCAGGCTTTTTGCTGGAGGGAGCCGTCCAGACCGGATGTGTATCGGGCGCGGCAGAGATCGGCTCGCAGCGTCATCCGACGCGATGCTTCCCGGCCCGGGGGAGCGGAATTCCGTGATCGTCGCCGAAGGAAGGCTATAAAAGTCAAACTCATTGCCGCGTTTGACGCGTGGAACGCGGGGATCGATTCGATGGGATTTGGCTATCAAGTTCGTGCGGGATCTCTGATCTGAAAGAGCGCTGGGCTGTGCAGATGATCGTCGCAGATAATTGCGCGGTAAATTTTTTATGAAGAAGAAAATTCAATTCGATCGGAGTTAAGCCCGTCTTTCGTTGAGACATGGGCCGCACAGATCGCGTTCCGATCACGCACTTCATCATGATCCATCGCTCGTCAGCCACACTCCGTCCCCTCATCTTGCCCGCCTATTGCCGGAGCCGGGAGCGAGCCGAGTTCCACGCGGTGACCCAGGACATCTACTGGAGCGGCATCGCCTTCCGATCGGCGATCATGCCGGCCGTCGGTCAGGTTCTGACCTGTAGCATCCGCTATGTCGGCCTATTCGAGGCTCGCGTCGTCGGCACCGAGGATCACCTGTTCGTCGTCCACCTCCTGACATCGCGGCGACGCGGCGGCGAGATCGCGCGCACGATGCTGGCGCTGGCCCACGAACAGGAGCGCCCCCTTGAGGCATGGCGGCTCCATGCCCGGATCAACCCGGTGAACCGGGACGTGCTCGTCACCCTTGAGGATGGGCGCGTTCTCCCCGGCCGGCTGATCAATGTCTCGGCCTCCGGGGCGGCTCTCGTCATCGAGGATACGGTGGAGCGCGGGGCCCACATCGTCATCGGTTCAACCGCAGCGCGGGTGGTGCGCGTCTTCCGGGACGGAATCGGCGCCGCCTTCGTCACGCCTTTCGATCCGGTGCAGGTCCATGCCGGAATCAGGCTCTGATCTGGCTTGCGTCTGAGCTCTCGCATCCCGGCGGCGGAAGGTCTAAGTCCCAGGCTCGCTCCTGTCTCGACGAAGCGGCCGAAAGCCTGCCCGTGACCGATTACATCAAGAAGATCCTCTCCGCCCGCGTCTACGACGTGGCGATCGAGAGCCCGCTCGATCCGATGCCCCGCTTGACCAAGCGGCTCGGCCGGCCCGTTCTGCTCAAGCGCGAGGACCTGCAGCCGGTCTTCTCGTTCAAGCTGCGCGGCGCCTACAACAAGATGGCCTCGCTGCCGCGGGAACAGCTCGAACGCGGCGTGATCTGCGCCTCGGCCGGCAACCATGCCCAGGGCGTGGCCCTCGGCGCGGCGCGGCTCGGCGTGCGGGCGGTGATCGTGATGCCGCGCACCACGCCCGCCATCAAGGTCGATGCCTGCCGCGCCCGCGGCGCCGAGGTGGTGCTGCACGGCGACGCCTTCGACGAGGCGCTTGCCGAGGCGCGGCGCCTGGAGGCGCAATGGGGCCTGACCTTCCTGCATCCCTTCGACGACCCGGAGGTGATCGCCGGCCAGGGCACCATCGGCATGGAGATCCTGCATCAGCATTCCGGGCCGATCGAGGCGATCTTCGTCCCCATCGGCGGCGGCGGCCTCGCGGCCGGCATCGCCACCTTCGTGAAGTATCTGCGCCCGGACACCAAGGTGATCGGCGTCGAGCCCGACGATGCCGCCTGCATGGCCGAGGCGATCAAGGCGGGTGACCGCGTGACGCTCGGAAGCGTCGGCCTGTTCGCCGACGGCGTGGCGGTGCGGCAGGCGGGCGAGGAGACCTTCCGCCTCTGCCGCGCGCATCTCGATGCGGTGATCACCGTCGATACCGACGCGATGTGCGCGGCGGTCAAGGACATCTTCGACGACACGCGGGCGATCTCCGAGCCCTCGGGCGCCCTCAGCCTTGCCGGGGCCAAAGCCTGGGCGGCGGAGAATCCCGGCGCCGGACCGCTGGTGGCGATCTCGTCGGGCGCCAATCTC
Source organism: Methylorubrum zatmanii (assembly GCF_014845115.1). Lineage (GTDB taxonomy): Bacteria > Pseudomonadota > Alphaproteobacteria > Rhizobiales > Beijerinckiaceae > Methylobacterium > Methylobacterium zatmanii. The sequence continues at coordinate 37,547 of NZ_NKUI01000126.1, forward strand.
AATTTCGACCGCCTGCGCCACATCGCCGAGCGAGCGGAGATCGGCGAGGAGCGCGAGGTGCTGCTCGGTGTCACCATCCCCGAGCGGCCGGGCGCCTACCGCGCCTTCATCGCCGCCCTCGGCCCCCGCGCGATCACCGAGTTCAACTATCGCTACGCCAAGGGGAGCGATGCGCGCATCTTCGTCGGCATCAACCTGCCCGGCGGGAAGGCGGAGAAGCGCGACCTGATCGCGAGCCTGGAGCAGGCGGGATACGGCGTCGCCGACATGAGCGACAACGAGATGGCCAAGGTCCATGTGCGCTACATGGTGGGTGGCCGCGCCACGGGCCTCGCCGACGAACGGCTCTACCGCTTCCAGTTCCCCGAGCGGCCGGGGGCGCTAATGAAGTTCCTGGAGGCCCTCGGCGACGGGTTCAACATCAGCCTGTTCCACTACCGCAACCACGGCGCGGATTACGGGCGGGTGCTGGCGGGGATCGAGGTTCCGGCCTCCGAACGCGCCCGCTTCGATGCCGCCCTGGACGTCCTCGGCTACCCTTACGTGGACGAGACCGACAACCCGGCCTACCGCCTGTTCCTCGACAACGGCATCGGCGCCGATCATCGTTAGAGCCGATCTTTCGACGCGCGCTCTTTCGCCGGACCGGCCTCCGCTTCGGCGAAAGAGCGCTCTCAGCTCATCCCCCAGGGTTTGAAACGGGAGCACGACAGATGCGTGCGGCTGCCCTTGCCCTCTTGGCTCTCCTCGTGCCGGTCACGGCGTCTCCGGCCGGCCCGCTCGATCGGGCCGGCACGGGGCGGCCGGAGGGAGTCCCGATTCTGTCACAGCCCGATGCCGCCGAATCCGCTGCCCGTCAGGCCGAGTTCGACCGGCAGATCGCCGAGCGCAGCAACCGCGCGGCCCGGTCGATCTGTGCCGGCTGCAATGCGGGCACCGGCGCGCGGGGGACGAGCGTCACCCCGGCTCTGCGCAATCCCGGGCGGGACGAGCCGCGGCCCGCCGATCCGGCAGCGGCGCCGCTCGACTGATCGTCACCCTCGGCGTCCGGCGAGGGGGGCGAGATATCCGCCCCGGACGATGTGTCCCGACGATCAGGCGACCGTTGCCGGTTGGCTGCGGAACAGGGCGGTGCAGCCGGTATCCCGGTGCATGCTCAGGATCGAGGCGCGGTCGATCTCGGGATGGGCGGAGAGAACCCGGCGCACATCTTCCACGACCTTCTCGTAGCGATGCGCGTCGAAATTTTTCTCCAAGGGACTCACGGCGATATAGGCCTCGACGACGAGAACCCTCTCGGTCCGCTCCTGGGTGACATCGACGGCGATCCAGGCCGACTTCACGAGGCGGTTGGCGACGAGCATGGGGCGATCCTCCGATGCCGCCATGTTGCCCGGCGGCTCTCGTGAGGCGAGCATGGACCGCACATGGAGACTTGCCAAGACCTACCCTTGCCAAGACCTACCCTTGCCAAGGCCTACCCTTGCCAAGGCCTGACCATGGTTTGGAGCAAGGATCCGCAGCACAGTTGTCGGCTCATGCCAAGTCCGACCGATCCCTCGGGATCGCGGAGTGCGGTCCTTGCTCGCGTTCTGCCCGGACGCGGGTGATACTATCTCCGATCCGATCGGTTGGAGACGGCAACACCGGAGCTTCGGTTCGCGTGACGTCGCTCCCAGATCACCGGGCTGCGTCCGCGATCAGGCATCGGTGGTGACGAGGCGCAGGCCGGTGAAGCCGCTCTGCCGGGAGCGGGCGGCCCGGTTGTCCGAACCATCCACGGTTTCCGTATCGGCGGGATTGCGCTCGCGACCCTTGATCAGGGTCGGCTGTGCGATCCACCGGATCACCTTGTCACCGCGATAGCGCCCGTACCGTCGCTCGTCGCTGCGCAGCACCCAACGCGGATGAACCGCTCCATCCCTGGCCATGAGCCGCCCCCGGACATGCATACCGCCGCGAGCGGCGCCCCCTCGGCGCTCCGCGGTTGACTCGCGGTCAGTGCGTCCTGACCGCCCGAGCAGGCACCGGATTTACGGTCCGGGCATCCTCCAAATTGGGGATGCGCGGGGCATTTTATGCAAAATCGGCAGTATTCCGGGGTAGAACCCGCAAGGGGCGGCGGCGCAGCCCCGCTCTCCTGCCGTGAAACCGCGCGCTTGACCTCGCCGCCTCCCCTGCGCACGAGGGCGTCATGCTGACCATCATTCGCCTGATGGCGTGGATCGTGGCCCTCGGCCTCGTCGTCGTGACGCTCTCGCCGATCGAGGCACGGCCCGTCCTCACCTCGCCCAATCTGGAGCGGGCCGGAGCCTACGGGCTGTTCGGTTTCCTTCTCGTGCTCTCCTATACCCGGCGCTGGGGGCTGGCGCTCGTGGCCGGCCTCATCCTCGCCGGGGCGCTTGAGGCGGCGCAGGGATTGACCGTGAGCCGACACGGCCGTCTGTTCGATTTCCTGGTGAAGGGCGGCGCGGCCCTGGTCGGCGGCCTTGTCGCCCAAGGCCTCCACCGGCTGCTCGCCCGACGGTCGGCCTGATAGGGGAACCGCTTTGATCAAGCGGATCCCGTATCAGTCGTCGAAGCGCGCCAGGGCGCCGACGCCGATATAGCGCAGGCCCTGCCTGCGGGCGTCGTCGGGCGAGTAGACGTTGCGG
>NZ_NKUI01000127.1 GCF_014845115.1 Methylorubrum zatmanii
GTGGCGGATCGCGGCGGCGCGGCGGGGCGGGGGGCTTGCGCCGATGCGGGGATCGCGAAGAGCGTGGCAGTCAGCATCCCCGCACAGAGGCGCCCGAGACGGTTGCTCTGGGACATCGCGCGTTTCCCCTCGTCCGGCGCGCGTCTCGACGTCTTCGCGCGCGGCCGGCAAGCTACCACTTGTCGCGGCGGCCGCAACGCTTGGCTGGGGGCTTTCGCCCGCCCGTCAGGACGCGCAGATCAGAACGACGACGAAGAGGAGAAGCGCTCCGCCGAGTCGGGGCGCACCGAACGCTTAGACCGGCAGGCCGAGGCCGCCGAAATGGTCGCGCGAGCGACATCGGCATCTGGCCGACGACGAGAAGAGCGATGACGGCGACCCTGAGGTGCGGATCAGCAGGATCGCCCCGACGATGTCGAGGGTGCCGAACAGGCCGCCGATCCAGTCATACCACGGCGCCCGGGCCGCTGCGTCGAGAGAGGAGAACGGTTCGCGCGGGGCCAGGGCGAGGAGGCCGATGGTCATCCCGCCGACGGTGAAGTTGACGAAGCCGCCTCAGAGGCCGGAGCCGAGGGGCACCTTCAGGTTGCCGTTGACCGCCTGCCGGACCACGAAGGCGATCCCGGCGAACCCCGCCGCGCCGTACAATCCGAACTGAGCCAGCAACGCCGTTCGCTCCTGAATGTCGTCCACATCCTCGTGCTGACAGCTGTGGCGCGGAGCCGGAGCGTCCATGGATCCGCTCGTCACGGCTTGTGAGGGGCGCAGGCCCGCTGGCATCATCGGCGGCGCGCTGGGTGCTTCGCCCACCGAATCGGACTGGCGGCCATGACGAGACGGATCACGACGCTTCGCACCGGCATGCCGGCCCTGCTCACGGCCTGCTTCGCCACGGGGCTCTCCACCGGGGTGCTCGCCCAGATGCCGGCTCCGCAGGCGCCGCCCGCCCGGCCGAAGCCAGTCACCCCGGCCCAGCCCGCGCCCGATCCGGCCTTGGAGGCGGCGCGCGCGGCCTTCGAGGCTCTGCCCGAGGCGGAGCGGCGGAATGTGCAGGACGCCCTGGTCTGGGCCGGCGATTATAACGGCGTGACCACCGGAGCCTTCGGGCGGCGCAGCTTCGAGGGCATTCAGGCCTACCAGACGCGCAAGGGCGTGGCCCCCACCGGCCTGCTCACGCCGCCGGAGCGCACGGCGCTGATGCGGGAGGCCGAGGAAGCGCGCCGGGCGGCGCGCTTCCGGGTTCAGGCGGATGCGGTCAGTGGGACGGTGATCGGAGTGCCCGAGGCGCTGCTGCAGAAGCGCACAACGATCCCCGGCGGCACCCGCTGGCAGAGCGCGGATGGGCGTGTGACCCTCGACACCAAATCCTTTCCGCCGCAGGAGACCAGCCTCGACACCCTGTTCGAGCGGGCCGTCGCGGCCAATCCCGGCCGCAAGGTCACCTACAAGCTGAAGAAGCCGGAATTTTTCGTCGTCACCGCCGAGACGGCGACCGGACGGTCCTACCTGCGCTACGCCGTCGATCCGGCGGGGGCGGTCCGAGGCTTCGCCATCGGCTACGACAAGGCGCTGGCGGGGACGGTGGAACGCTTCGTCATCGCCATCGCCAACAGCTTCGTGCCGTTTCCCGACGAGGCTCCCAAGGAGGCTCCCAAGGAGGCACCCAAGGAGGCTGCCGTCGCGGCGCCGAAACCCGGCCCCGGTCTGGCCGGCTCCCCGGCCCTGCCACCGCTGTCGGGGCCGCCGGCCGTGGCGCGTGCCGCCGCGACCGGTCTCAAGCTCGGGAATGGACGGGTGCTGACGGTGGCCTCCGCCCTGGAGGCCTGCGCCGCCCCGCGCGTCGGCGGTGCGCCGGCCAAGGTCGAGCGACGCGATGCGGCCGGGAGCCTCGTGCTGCTGAGAGCGGAAGGGCTTCCGTCGGGGGGATCGGTCCCGTCCCTGCGCGCGGAGGCCCCGGCTCCTGGCGACAGGTTGCTCGTGCTCGGCGCACAGGCGCGAGGGGCGGCGAGTGTCGCCCCCGGTACTGCCGGCGAAGGAGGCGTGTTCGCGCCGCTTCAGCCCGGCGCGGGTGGCGCGGCCGTGCTCGACCGGTCGGGCCGCCTCGCGGGGCTGATCAGCCGTTTCCCCGCCGCACCCCGTTTGGTCGCGGGCGTGATGCCGCCGACGAGCTACGCCATCGTGCCGGCCAAGGCCGTGGCCGCCTTCCTGGCGGAGAGCGGCGTTCCGGCCCCGGCCGCGGCGACGGAACCTGCCGTCGCGGCCACGCTCGGCGAAGCGTCGGCGCCCCATCTCGGCGCGATCGTGCCCATCACCTGCGAGCGGTGAGGGGCACGCGGATCAGATCCGGTGCGTCACCAGCAGGACAATGAGGACGATGAGCAGGATGCCGCCGAGCCCGAAGCCCGGCCCGCGGAAGCGCCCGCCACCGTAGAAGTTGCCACCGCCGAACAGCAGCAGGATCAGCAGGATGAGCAGAATGGTGGTGAGCATCGACGGGCCGTCTCCGAACCGCTCAAACACCGTTGCTTGAGCGCCGACAGCAACGCTTCACATCGCATATTCGTTCAGTCGGCTCGGTTTTCACCGGCCGACCCGCTCATCAGGCCCGCCAATCGGGCAGGGCCTCGCCGGATTGCCCGAGCCAGCCCGGCACCGGCAGGCCGCGCTCCGTCAGGAAGGCGGGGTTGAACAGCTTCGAGGCGTAGCGCGCGGCCCCGTCGCAGAGGATCGTCACGATGGTGTGGCCGGGCCCGAGTTCCCGGGCGAGGCGGATCGCGCCGGCCACGTTGATGCCCGACGAGCCGCCGAGCGACAGCCCCTCCTCGCGCATCAGGCGGAAGATGATGCCGAGCGCCTCCGCATCCGGGATCCGGAAGGAGAGATCGGGCTTGAAGCCTTCGAGGTTCTTCGTGATGCGGCCCTGGCCGATCCCCTCGGTGATCGAGGAGCCTTCGGCCTTGAGCGTGCCGGTGGTGTAGTAGGCGTGAAGCGCCGACCCTTCCGGATCGGACAGGGCGATCGTCACCCCCGGCTTTTGCGCCCGCAGGGCCTCGGCCACGCCCGCGAGCGTGCCGCCGGTGCCGGCGGCGCAGACGAAGCCGTCGACCGTGCCGCCGGTCTGCGCCACGATCTCGGGACCGGTCGTCTCGATATGGGCGGCGCGGTTGGCGGTGTTGTCGAACTGGTCGGCGAAGAAGGCGCCGGCCTCCTCCGTCTGCGCCAGCCGCTCGGCGAGGCGGCGGGCGGCATGGACGTAGTTGTTCGGGTTGGCGAAGGGGACCGCGGGCACCTCGACGAGGCGGGCGCCGGCCAGACGCAGCGTCTCCTTCTTCTCCGCCGACTGGGTCTCGGGGATGACGATGACCGTGCGGTAGCCGCGCACGGCGGCGACCAGCGCCAGACCGATGCCGGTATTGCCGGCCGTGCCCTCGACGATGGTGCCGCCCGGCCGGATCAGCCCGCGCGCCTCCGCATCCCGCACGATCGACAGGGCGGCCCGGTCCTTCACCGACAAGCCGGGATTGAGGAACTCGGCCTTGCCGAGGATCGTGCAGCCGGTCTCTTCGGAGGCGCGGCGCAGCCGGATCAGGGGCGTGCCGCCGACCGCGGCGAGCACGTCGGGCGAGACGGCGGGATGTGCGGACATGCGGTGGAGCGGCCTTCCTGAGCGCCCGCGAGGGCGGTGTGTCAGGCTGGCTTAATCAACGGGTTTTCAGGAATCCAGATAGCCCGCCTCGCGCAGGGCCTCGGCGATGGCGATAAAGAAGGGATCGTCCGCCTCCGCCTCATCCGGCGACAGGTTCTTCTCCGGTCCGAGCAGGAGCAGGTCCTGCGCGGCGAAGCTCCCGAAGGCAGGGGCGTCCGTTGCACTCCGCACTGGGACAGCGGCTGCACCGAGCCCGAGCAGGCTGGCGGCGGTCAGCAGGGAATCGCTCAGCGAGATCATGGCCGGGTCCTGTCTCGAAACGGGACGTCGCGAGCCGTTATGCGTTAATGAAATCTTGACGATATTGCGGCGAGGCAGCCCGGCTGCCCCGGATTCGCACGGCTTCGGCCACGAAGACTGAGTCCGGGAATTGAAAGAATTCAGCCTCGGTTCAAGTGCGGCGGCCGAGACAGGCGCTTGTGGCCATTCTGCATCGGCTTCGGCTTTCCGGGTCCCGCCCGCGCCGCAACCGGCCGGGATGAATACAATCGTCAAGTTTCCCGGCTAGACGCTCCGAGCCCGGCGACGTCCTCACCGGTCCCTCCGCTTTTCCCGATCCCCTTCAGCCGTGAAGCGCATCCATGACGGTCGTCGTCCTCATCGCCTGCAACCTGTTGCTGGCCGGTCTGTTTTCCCTCGTCGCCGTCGCGCTGGACTGAGCGTCCCGACCGCATCCACGTCCTCGCACCAACCATACCGCCCCGGCCGCTCCGAAGCGGCTGGGACCATCGCCGGGTGCGGCAGGCTATTTCTGTGACTTGGTCAGGCGGGTGATCAGCGCCTCCAGGCGTTCGCCGACCGGTTCGGTCAGGCATCCGGCATAGTGGCTGCGCAGGCTCTTGCCGAGGTGGCGACGCACGCCGGAGCTGAGCGGCGGCACGGCGGCCTCGTCCGCCGCGAGTTTCGTCTCAGTGACAGTCTTCGTCACGGATCGTCTCCCGTCCGGCGCCGGAAGCGGCTGTAGGGTCGTGATTGTGCGCGCCAGACAGTTAAGACGGGTTTTATCCCTTGAGGCGACGAACGATTAACCCTCCGCGCAGGGCGCGGAGGGTTCTGGTTTTCAACGAACCCGGAAGTTTGGGCCGTCAGCGCGTCGATGGCAGGAGCAGGTCGGGCAGCCAGAGGGCGATGCCCGGCACGAGGCAGAGCGCGACGATCGCCACCGCCATCAGGATCACGAAGGGCAGGGTGCCCCAGATGATGTCCTTGAGCGGGATGTCGGGGGCGATGTTCTTGATGACGAAGATGTTCAGGCCCACCGGCGGGTGGATCAGGCCCATCTCCATGGTGATCGTCATCACCACACCGAACCAGACGAGGTCGAACCCGGCCGCCTTGAGCGGCGGCAGGATGATCGGCGCCGTCATCAGGATGATCGAGACCGGCGGCAGGAAGAAGCCCAGCGCGATCACCAGCGCCAGGATGGTGGCGAGCAGGAGCCAGGGTGAGAGCTGCATCGCGACGATGGCCTGGGCCGCCGCCTGGCTGATGTGGAGGTAGCTCATCACGTAGGCGTAGAGGAGCGACATGCCGATGATCAGCATCAGCATGGTCGATTCCCTGAGCGTCGCGGTCAGGATCGGATCGAGATCGCGGAAGCGCCAGACACCGTAGATCACCGCGATCAAGGCGAGTGCCAGCAGGCCGCCGAGGCCCGCCGTCTCGGAGGGCGTGGCATAGCCGCCGTAGAGCGCGACCATGACGCCGGTGAGCAGCACCACGAAGGGCAGCACCCGCGGCAGCGTCGAGAAGCGCTCGCGCATGCTGTAGGCTTCCTCCTTGAGGATCGGGTGCTGCGTGCCGTCCCGCTCATAGGCGCGCTTGGCCGCCGCGAATTCCGAGCGGAAGCGGAACACCGACCAGCCGGCGAACAGGGCGACCAGCAGGAAGCCCGGGCCGATGCCGGCGAGGAACAGGCGCCCGAGCGACTGCTCGGCGGCCACCGCGTAGAGGATCATGGTGATCGAGGGCGGCAGCAGGATGCCGAGCGTGCCGCCGGCGGCGATGATCCCGGCGGCGAAGCCCGGCGAGTAGCCGCGCTTCCGCATCTCCGGGATGCCGGCCGAGCCGATGGCCGAGCAGGTGGCCGGGGAGGAGCCGGCCATCGCCGCGAACAGGGCGCAGGCGAAGACGTTGGCGATGCCGAGACCGCCGGGGATGCGGTGCATCCAGGCATGCATCGCCGAGTAGAGATCCTGACCCGCCCGGCTCCGGCCGATCGCCGCGCCCTTCAGGATGAAGAGCGGGATCGAGAGCAGGGTGATCGAGGCCATCTCCTCGTAGACGTTCTGCGCCACCGTATCGAGCGAGGCGGCGGGCATGAACGCGTACATGAAGGCCAGGGCCACGAAGCCGAGGGCGAAGGCGATGGGGATGCCCGACAGCATCGCCCCCAGGGTCGCCCCGGCATAGAGGAAGCCGATCGCGGCGGTGCTCATGCGCGCAGTCCCTTCTGTCCCGTCTGGCCCGTGGCGGTGGTGCGGCCCATCGGATCCGGGCCCTCGGGCGTCAGGTCGGGGCGGTCGCGCATGTCGCGGTTGAGATCGGCGCCCACGCCGATCTTCGGCTTGGCCCAGCCGGCGGCGCGGGGGCCGTAGAGCAGGGCTTCCGCGATCTGGAGGACGAGCTGGAGGCCGAGCAGGCTCATGCCCGCCGCCATCAGCAGATAGGGGATCCAGAGCGGCGGCCCCCAGGTCGATTGCGAGATCTGGCCGTCGACCCAGGCCTCGTGGAACAGGCTCCAGCTCTTCCAGGCGAAGAAGACCACGAAGGCGAGGCTGACCGCATCGACGAGGAGCAGGCGCAGCCGGTTGACGCCGGCCGGCAGGAGCCCGGTCAGCGCCTCGATGGCGACGTGGCCGCGCTTGGCCTGCACGCCCGCCGCCGACAGGAAGGTCGCGCCGACGATCAGGAACACGGCGGTCTCGTCCTGCCACTCGGTCGGCTCGTGCAGGACGTAGCGGATCACCACCGAGTAGCTCAGTACGAGGCAGGCGGTGACGAGGGCGATGCCGCCGCAGACCAGGATGAGGTGGTTGAGGCTGCGGGTCGCCCGGTCGATGAGGCCGAGCGGGCCGGGGATCCGGGGCTCTTCGGCCTTGGGCGTCTCGGAGGCGGCCGAGGCCGCGTCGAAGGCGTGGCTCACGCGACCTTCTCCGCCAGCTTGAGCAGTTCGGCGCAGCTCGCGTTCTTGTTCGAGAAATCCTTCCAGGCGGTGTCGCGGGCGATGTCGCGCCATTTGCCCAGCGTCGGCTCGTCCATGTGGACCACCTTGGCCCCGGCCTTGCCGAAGACCTGCTCGACCTTGAGGTCGTCCGCCTTCGCCCCCTCCTGGCCGAAGCCTTCGAGCTCCGCGCCGACCGCCATGATCAGATCTTGGCTGTCCTTCGGCAGGCCGGAGAAGACGATCTTCGACATCATGATCGGCTCCAGCATGAACCAGTAGGAGCGCTCGCGCCCCGAGGTCAGGGCCTTGGAGATCTCCTCCAGGCGGAACGAGATCAGGCTGGTGGAGGAGGTCAGCACCGCATCGCAGGCGCCGGTCTGCATGGCGGCGTAGGATTCGTTCGAGGGCAGGGACAGGGTGGCCGCGCCCGCCTGCTTCATCATCAGGTCCATCTCGCGCGATCCGCCGCGCACCTTCATGCCCTTGGCGTCGTCGGGGGTCAGCAGCGGGCGCTCGCGGCTCGCGACCCCGCCCGCCTGCCAGACCCAGGAGACCAGCACGATGCCCTTGGCGTCGAGGATCTCGGTCAGCTTGCGGCCGACCGGCGCGTCCTTCCAGGCGACGGCCTGCGCGTAGGAGGGGACGAGGGCCGGCATCAGGCCGATATTCAGCTCCGGCACCTCGCCGCCGGCATAGGGCGAGGGATAGAGCGAGAGGTCGAGTGCGCCTTTGCGCATGGCGCTGAACTGGGCGTTGGTCTTCATCAGCGACGAGCCGGGATAGACCTGCACCTCCAGCGCGCCCTTCGAGCGCTCCTGCAGGGCGGCGGCGAATTTCCGGCACATCCGGTCGCGGAAATCGCCTTCGTCGACGGTGCCGCCGGGGAATTGATGCGACAGCTTCAGGGTCGTCGCGGCCCGGGCCGGGCCGGCGCCGAGTTTCAGCAGGGCAGGCGCGGCAAGCCCGGCCGCGAGCAGGTGGCGGCGGTTCAGCGTCATGGCATTTCCCCTCCGAGTTTTTTTCGTCGCCACCACGCCCTCGGATCCGCCTGGCGCGACGTTTCTCTAATTTTTTGTGTGCCGCACAATATTCTTGCAGCGCACCATAATATACAAGATCGCGCTATCTTGCATATTTTGTCAACGGCCTGGAATATGGCTGAGCCTGAAAACGTTGGACGCTCTGCCGATCCATGAAAACTGCAACGAGCCAGACCCAGCGCCTCAGGCAGACGATCGAGGATGAGATCGTCGATGGGCGCCTCGCCGTCGGAGCGCGGCTCGACGAGACGCAGCTCGCCGAGCGGTTCGGGGTTTCGCGCACGCCGATCCGCGAGGCGCTGCTGCAACTCGCCGCCACCGGGCTGGTCGAGACCAAGCCGCGCCGGGGCATGGTGGTGAGCGCCCCGGAGCCGGGGCATCTGCTCGAGATGTTCGAGACCATGGCGGAGCTGGAGGCTGCCTGCGGTCGGCTCGCGGCGCGGCGTCTCACGCCGGAATTAGAGGCCGAGCTGAAGGCGGCCCTCGCCGCCTGCGTCCAGGCCGCCGCGACCGGCGATCCGGAGGCCTATTACGGCGAGAACTACGTCTTCCACACGGTGATCTACCGCGCCTGCCGCAACGATTTTCTCTGCGGGCAGGCGCTCGCGCTGCACCGCCGCCTCTCGCCCTACCGGCGGCTGCAGCTGCGCGCGCGTCATCGGGTGGGGCAATCGCTCGCCGAGCATGAGGCGGTGGTCGCCGCGATCCTGGCGGGGGACGGCCTCGCGGCGGCCGACCAACTCCGCCGCCACGTGCTGATTCAGGGGGATGGGTTCTCGGAGCTGGTGGCCAACTTGCGGGCGCTGGATACCAGCGCGGCTTGAGAGGCCTGTCGCCGCCGGACAACGCAACAGCGGGACATGCGCCGTGAGGCCGCCGTCCCCTGGCAGGGCCCGTTCGGAGGCCGTAAGCTCACGCCGCATCGCTCGCCGCAGGGAGTCTCCTTGTCTCGCCCCGTCTCAGGCGCTCTGTCCGCCGTCCTCGTCGCGACGGCGCTCGCCTGCCCGCCGGCGGCCGCCGAGCCGACCGGGCGGCCGGTCTTCGAGGGGGCGGGCGGCGACCCGCGCGTTTCGGTGGCCCAGCCGGAATCGACCAGCCAGGCCTCCGGCGGCTATGTCCGCTCGATCGAGCCCTCGCTCGGCTCCTTCGGTGATCCGCTCGGGCTGCGGCCCCTGCTGAAGCGGCAGGGCATCGAGTACAGCCTCACCTACATCACCGATCTCCTCGGCAACCCGGTCGGCGGCATCCGCCAGGGCGCGATCGTCGAGGACCGCCTGAATCTGCGGCTCAATCTCGACCTGCAACGGCTGGCCGGCTGGGACGGTGCGACCGTCCACGCCAACGCCTACTTCATCCACGGCACCGGCCTGTCGCGCTACTATGTCGGCAACCTCCTCACCACGAGCGTGATCGAGGCGCTGCCCTCCTCCCGCCTCTACGTGCTCTGGTTCGACCAGCAGCTCTTCGACGGCACGCTCGGGCTGCGGATCGGCCAGCAGGCGGCCGATACCGAGTTCTTCGTCAGCCAGACCGCGACCCTGTTCGTGAACGCGACCTTCGGCTGGCCGGCGATCACCGGGCTCGACCTCCCGAGCGGCGGCCCGGCCTACCCGCTCGCGGCACCCGCCATCCGCGCCAAATACGTGCCCGGCAACGGGTTCTCGCTCCAGGCCGGGCTCTATGACGGCGATCCGGCCGGCGCCAACCGCCCCGGCGACGACCCGGAGGCACAGCGCCTCGACCGCACCGGCACCAATTTCCGCACCCGTGACCCGGCCCTCGTCGTGGCCGAGGCGACCTACGCTTTCAACACCGAGCAGGGGGCGAAGGCGCTGCCCGGCGACATCACCCTGGGCGGCTGGCAGCATTTCGGGCGCTTCGAATCCCTGCGCCTCGACAATACCGGCCTGTCGCTCGCCGATCCGAACTCCACCGGCATCGGCCGCCGCCTGCGCGGCAATGCCGGGATCTACGCGATCTACGATCAGACGCTCTACCGGGAATCCGGCAAGGACGACGAGGGCCTCGGCTTCTTCGTGCGGGCGGCGTGGTCGCCGACCCGCTCCAGCCTCGTCTCCGCCTATCTCGATACCGGCCTCGCCTATAAGGGGCTGTTCGACGGCCGCGACGACGACACCGTCGGCATCAGCCTGGCGCATGCCCGCCTCTCCGACGATGCGCGCCGGGCCGATATCGACACCATCGTCGTGACCGGCATGCCGATGCCGCGTCGGCGGGCGGAGACGGTGATCGAGGCGACCTATCAGGCGGTGGTGGTGCCGGGCTTCACCGTGCAGCCCGATGTGCAGCTGATCCTGCATCCCGGCGGCGGCATCGCCAACCCGCGCGATCCCGAGGGCCGCCGCGTGCGCAATGCCGGCGTTCTGGGGCTGCGCGCGACGGTCCAGTATTGAGAAACGCCTTCGCGGCCTGAAGGATCTCGTCCGGCGCGCGGCCGATCTCCGTTCTCTCCCTACCGCCGCGAGGCCAAGGCTGCGCACGAGGCGAAGCCTTGGCCGACGAAGAGGGCGGTCCGTCGCCGTCAGAACGAGGCCCGCACGCCCCCGAACACGCTGCGCCCGTTGCCCGGATAGAAGGCCAGCGGCCCGCCCGGGACGGTCGCGGCATTGGTCACCACCGCGATGTCGGAGATGTAGCGCGCATCCGTCAGGTTGCGGGCATCCACGAACAGCGAGACGCCGTTGGCGAAGTCGAGGCTCGCCTGGACGTTGAACAGCGCGTAGCCCGGTGCCTTCAGGGTGTTGGCGTGGTCGGCGAAGGCGCCCTCCGGCACCCAATCGACCGACGGGGCGAGGGTGAACCCACTCGGATGGGCATAGCCCAGCACCGTGCGCAGGACGTCGACCGGCACGCCGGCGATGCGGTTGTTGCCGAAGACCGGGTCCCCGACGAAGCGGAAGTCGTTGTGGGTCCAGATCTGCGTCAGGCTGAGCCGGTCGCCGAGGCCGGTGAGATCCTGGGCGAGGTCGAGGGTCACGGCGGCCTCGACGCCCTGGTGGCGGGTGCGCGGGGCGTTGAAGGTCGCCGCCGGGATGTTCAGCCCCGGATTGATCGTAAAATTGATCAGCGCGTCGCGGATCTCCGCCCGGTAGAGCGTCACGTCCCAGGCCAGCCGGTCGATGCGGCCGCGGGTGCCCGCCTCGTAGGTCCAGGCGCGTTGGGCTTCGAGGGGCACGAAGGTGGTGCCCAGCATGTTCGTCTGGGCGAGGTCGGAGAAGTCGGGCACGTCGCGCGAGCGGGTGATGTCGCCGAACACCTGGATGTCCGGCAGCGGCTGCCAGAGCAGGCCGAGCTTCGGATTGATGCCGTCGTAGGTGACATTGCCGAAGCGTGCCGTGGGGCTCGCCGGCAGCCCGCCCTTGTTGCTGTAGGTGCGGTTCGAGGAGAACAGCTTGGCGCCGGTCATCAGCGCCACGTCCGGCAGGAACCAGAACCGGTTCTCGGCATAGGCCTCGTAATTCGAGGCGCTCTGGAGCGCGTTGAGCGTCTGCGCCCCGCGCAGTCCCGAGACATTCGCGAATTGCAGCGCTTGATTGACGCCCGCGAAGGCCCGCAGGCCCAAGATCAGATCGTTGCGGTAGCCGGCGATGTCGAAGCTGCCGGCCCAGTGCGGGCTGATGCCGTAGGTCCAGCCGTCCTGGTCGATCACCTGGAAGATCGGGTGGTAGAGGTTCTTGTGAATCGCCCAGGAATCGATGTCGAGCCGGCCGACATCGAGCTCGAATGAGGTGCGGTTGGCGATGCGCTCCGTGGTGACCTTGCGCGACTGGTTACCGCTGATCGCCGTCGGGTTGGCGATGCGGGGATTGTTGAGCGCGTCGAACAGCGACAGCGTGCCGGGCAGCTTCTGGTCGGTGTCGTAGAAGCCGACGAAGAAGCGTGTTTCGACGCCCGGTGCCAGCCTGTAGCCGAGATTGGCGTTGAAGTTGCGCGTGCGCTGGGTCTCGTGATCGCGATACCCGTCGGAATTGGTCAGCGTGCCCGAGATCAGGAAATCGGCCGGGCCGGCGATGCGCGAGAACTGGAAATGCTCGCGGATCGTGTTGAAGCTGCCGCCGTCGATCCGCAGGATGTTCGGCGCGAAGGCGGTGTAGGCGGTCGGCGTCACGAAGTTCACCGCGCCGCCGAGCGTCGTCGCGCCGAAGGTGAGGGCATTGCCGCCCTTGTAGACCTCGACGGAGCGCAGGCTCAGCGGATCGATCTGGTAGAAGTCACCGCTGCCGTCGGCGAGGTTGAGCGGAATGCCGTCCTGCAAGAGTTCGATGCCGCGGACGTGGAAGCCGCGGGCGATGCCGGAGCCGCGGACCGAGAGCCGCATCTCCTGGCCGTAGCGCTCCTGCACGAACACGCCGGGCACGTCCTTCAGCACGTCGCGTACGGTGTTGGCGTAGCGGTTCCGGAAGGAGGCGGCATCGACGAAGGCGACGGAGCCGACGGTCGCGTTCACCGCCGCCCGCTGGGCGGCCACGCTCGGCACGGTGAGGGAGCCGGCCCGCTCCGCCGGGTTCGGTGCGCCGCCGCTGCCGGCGACGCTGATCTCGGACAGGGTGGTCGCGCCCTCGGGCGCCTGGGCGAGGGCCGGCGTGAGGAGGCCTGAGCTGGAGGCGAGCAGGAGCGATGACAGGGCGGCGCGCGGCACGGCCCGGTGAAGGGAAGGCATGACGAGGAAGGTCCGTTGTCTGAAGGATCGGGAAGGGGCGATCGATCAGACGACGGGCGGGGCGCGGGCACTCGGGCGG
>NZ_NKUI01000128.1 GCF_014845115.1 Methylorubrum zatmanii
GGGGGCGGCCGCGGCACCGGGCGGAGGCGCGAGCGGCTCGCTCGTCACCGTGCCGGCGGGAAGGGCGGGCGTGGCCGGTTCGAGCGCCGCCTGCGGCCGGGGCCGCTCGCGGGGACCCTCGAAGCGGTTCGAGGCGCAGGCGCCGACACTCGCGGCGAGCGCGAGACAGGCGGCTTTCGACAGGAACCCACGCGTCATCAACGACACTCCCCCAGAAACACGCAACAGTCGCGCTTGCCCTCGCGGCCAAATGCGCTGGCGGCAAGGCAGTGACATCGGAGGGGGCGGGAAAAGCGGTGTGCGCGCGGGTTTTTACCCCGGTGTGGCAGGCCTGCCTCAGTCGATGCGCCGGCCCAGGCCGGGCTATCGAAACGCAAGAAGCCGCGCCCGTTTCGGGGCGCGGCTCGCGGCAGCGGTCCTGCGAAGGAGGGTCAGACTTCGCGCTCGACCATCATCTTCTTGATCTCGGCGATGGCCTTGGCCGGGTTCAGGTTCTTCGGGCAGGTGTTGGCGCAGTTCATGATCGTGTGGCAGCGATAGAGCCGGAACGGATCGTGCAGCCCGTCGAGGCGCTCGCCGGTGTTCTCGTCGCGGCTGTCGATCAGCCAGCGATAGGCCTGGAGCAGGGCCGCCGGTCCGAGGAACTTGTCGCCGTTCCACCAGTAGCTCGGGCAGCTCGTGGTGCAGCAGGCGCACAGGATGCACTCGTAGAGGCCGTCGAGCCGGGCGCGGTCCTCCGGCGTCTGCTTCCATTCCTTCTCGGGGGCCGGCGTCTCGGTCTGCAGCCAGGGCTCGATCGCCGCGTGCTGGGCGTAGAAGTTGGTCAGGTCCGGCACGAGATCCTTGAGCACCGGCATATGCGGCAGCGGATAGATCCGCACCGCGCCGTCCTTGTCCTTGCGGGACAGGAACGGCAGGGCGTTGTCGGGCGACTTGCACTCGTCGATGCCCATGGTGCAGGCCAGCCCGTTCTGGCCCTCGATGTTCATGGCGCAGGAACCGCAGATGCCTTCGCGGCAGGAGCGGCGGAAGACGAGCGAGGGATCGACCTTGTTCTTGATCCACAACAGGGCGTCGAGGACCATCGGACCGCAATCGTCGCGATCGACGTGATAGGTATCGATGCGCGGATTCTTGCCGTCGTCGGGATTCCAGCGGTAGATCCGGAACTTTTGCAGGTTCTTCGCGCCGTTCGGCGCGGGCCAGGTCTTGCCTTCGGTAACCTGGGAGTTCTTGGGAAGATTGAACTGGGCCATGGGCAGGCAGCTTCCGCAGGTGATCGTGGATGGTCCCGGGCGATCAAGCTGATGTCAGCGATCGCTCCGGGATCAGGGTCTCTTGGCTTCGCTCAGTACACCCGCGCCTTCGGCTCGATGTACTGGATCTCGTTCGACATGGTGTAGGTGTGCACAGGCCGGTAATCGATCTCGACACCGTGCTTGGACTGGTCGAGCCAGGCCAGCGTGTGCTTCATCCACTCCTTGTCGTCGCGGTCCGGGAAGTCCTCGCGGGCATGGGCCCCGCGGCTTTCCTTCCGGTTGACCGCCGATTCCATGGTCACGACCGCCTGACCGATCAGGTTATCGAATTCCAGGGTCTCGAGGAGATCGGTGTTCCAGACCAGCGAACGGTCGCTGACCTTGATGTCCGCGACGCCGCGCCAGACATCGTGGATCAGGCCCTTGCCCTCCTCCAGCACCTCACCGGTGCGGAAGACCGCGCAATTGTTCTGCATGGTCCGCTGCATCCGGTCGCGCAGCTGCGCGGTCGGGGTGCCGCCATCGGCGTAGCGGAAGCGGTCGAGGCGCGAGAGCGCCTTCTCGGCCGAATCCTTCGGCAGTTCCGGCTGGCGGGCATTCGGCTCGACGATCTCGGCGCAGCGCAGGCCGGCGGCGCGGCCGAACACCACGAGGTCGATCAGCGAGTTCGAGCCGAGGCGGTTGGCGCCGTGGACCGAGACGCAGGCCGCCTCGCCGAGCGCCATCAGGCCGGGCACCACCGTGTCGGGATCGCCGTTCTTCAGGGTGAGCACCTCGCCGTGATAGTTCGTCGGGATGCCGCCCATGTTGTAATGGACGGTCGGCAGGACCGGGATCGGCTCCTTGGTCACGTCCACGCCCGCGAAGATCTTTGCGCTCTCGGAGATGCCCGGCAGGCGTTCGTGCAGGATCTTCGGGTCCAAGTGGTCGAGATGCAGGAAGATGTGGTCCTTGTTCTTGCCCACGCCCCGGCCGTCGCGGATCTCCATGGTCATGGAGCGGGAGACCACGTCGCGGGAGGCGAGGTCCTTGGCCGAGGGGGCGTAGCGCTCCATGAAGCGCTCGCCCTCGGAATTGGTCAGGTAGCCGCCCTCGCCCCGCGCGCCTTCGGTGATGAGGCAGCCGGCGCCGTAGATGCCGGTCGGGTGGAACTGCACGAACTCCATGTCCTGCAGCGGCAGGCCGGCGCGCAGCACCATGGCGTTGCCGTCACCGGTGCAGGTATGGGCCGAGGTCGCCGAGAAATAGGCGCGGCCATAGCCGCCGGTGGCGAGGATGGTCTGCTGGGCGCGGAAGCGGTGGATCTCGCCGGTCGCCTGATCGATGGCGATGACGCCGCGGCAGCGGCCCTCCTCGTCCATGATCAGGTCGAGGGCGAAATACTCGATGAAGAACTGCGTCTTGTTCTTCACCGCCTGACCGTAGAGCGTGTGCAGCATGGCGTGGCCGGTACGGTCGGCCGCCGCGCAGGTGCGCTGGGCGGTGCCCTTGCCGTAATCGGTGGTCATGCCGCCGAAGGGGCGCTGGTAGATTTTTCCTTCCTCGGTCCGCGAGAACGGGACGCCCCAATGCTCCAGTTCGTAGACCGCCGCAGGGGCGTTGCGCACGAGGTACTCGATCGCGTCCTGGTCGCCGAGCCAGTCGGACCCCTTCACGGTGTCGTACATGTGCCAGCGCCAATCGTCCGGCCCCATATTGCCGAGCGAGGCCGAGATGCCGCCTTGCGCCGCCACCGTATGCGAGCGGGTCGGGAACACCTTGGTGATGCAGGCGGTGCGCAGGCCCGCTTGGCTACAGCCGACCGTGGCGCGCAGGCCCGCGCCGCCGGCGCCGACGATCACCACGTCGAAGGTGTGGTCGGTGATGGCGTAGGCGGGCGCGCCGCCGTTCGATCCGTTGGATGCCATTTTCGTGAATCCTCGGTTTTCGTGGCGGCGGTCAGGCGAGGCCGCCCAGGCTCACGCGGATGATCGCGTAGAGGCAGGCGGCGGCCACCGCGACCGCGTAGAAAGTGTTGGCGACGAGGGCGAGGACCTTGAGGCCCTTGCTGTGCACGTAGTCCTCGATGACGACCTGCATGCCGATCCGCATATGGGTGGCCACCGACACCACCGCGAGGATCAGGATGATCGCCACCAGCGGGTGCGACACGAGGGCGACCGCCTGCGGGTAGGTGCGCCCGGCCATCAGCGCGATGATCACCACGAAGGCGAGCATCAAGAGCGCGTTCGAAGCGCCGGTCAGGCGCTGCAGCCAGAAATGGCCGGCGCCGTGCCCCGAGGCGCCGAGCCCCTTCACCCGGGCGCGGGGCGTGCGCATCGAAAGCGCGGTGTTCTGACGGTTATCGACCTGGGACATGGGAGGCGTCTCTCAGCGCACGAGCAGCAGGGCGAGCGCCCAGATCACGACGGTCAGGACCACCGAGCCGATCAGAGTGGCCCGGGCGAGGCCGAGGCGCCGGTCCCGGTCGAAGCCGTAGCCGGCATCCCAGATGAAGTGGCGGATGCCGCCCAGCATGTGGTGCATCAGCACCCAGGTATAGGCGAACAGGATCAGGCGCCCGATCCAGGAGCCGAAGAACCACGCCACCGCGTCATAGGCGCGGGGGCCGGAGGCGAGGGCCACCAGCCACACCGCGACGAGGAAGGTGCCGCCGTAGAGGGCCGTGCCGGTGATGCGGTGGAACACCGACATCGCCATGGTCCAGGTCCAGCGGTAGATCTGGAGATGGGGCGAGAGCGGCTGGGCGACCGTAGGTCTGACGGTAGGGGCCATCGCGGTTCACGATCCTCGCGTCAAAAGTTGGATGAATTCCAGGGAAGGGTTAGGGCGGCGGTCTCCGACCGGCAATGCCCGTGCTGCGGTGCAGCATAGGTCGGACTGACGATCGCGCGCATCTGTCTCACGCGAGTCCCCCTGTCAGCCGGAACCAGAGATAGGCCAGCGGAGTCGCCGCGAGGAAGGAGACGATGCCTGTGGCCAGGGTGAGCTTGGTCGCGTCCCGGAGCGAAACGCGGCCGAGATCCATCGCCATCACGATCGGCGGGGCCTGGTAGGGCAGGAACAGCGTCGAGTAGCCGACCACCTGCACCATCAGCACGCTCATCAGGTCGAACCCGCTGGCGCGGGAGAATTCCTCCGCCAGCGCCGTGTAGAGCGCCGGAGCCCCGTTGGCGGTGGCGGCGAACAGGAAGCCGATCGACAGGCCGGTGAGCGTCGCGAAATTCCGGGCGGGCGCGCCCGGTTCGAGCGGAGCGAGGCCGAGCAGCGCGTGACCGAGATCGGCACCGAGGCCGGTCTCGTTGACGATCCCGGTCAGCCCGAACAGGGCGGCGACGTAGAAGCAGGTCTTCAGAGGAATCTCGCCGAAGCTCTGGGGCGACAGGACGCCGACGCCCGGCAGCAGGCAGATCACGGCGGCTGCGAGCCCGATCCAGGCAGGTGGGATGCCGTGCCAGCCGTCGCTCAGCCACAGTCCCAGCATCACGGTGAGGATCGCCGCGAGCCGTCTCTCCTCACCGGACAGAGGGGGGAGCGGCGGCAGTTCCGGCCGCTTTCCGTCGAGCCGGTCGGGGAAGAGCAGGACCGTGCAGGCGACGAGCAGCGCGCCCTTCACGAAGCCGAGAACCGGAGCGTGCAGAAAGAGATAGGGCAGATAGCCGAGATGGATGCCGAACAGGGTCTCGGCGGTGCCGGCCATGACGAGGTTCGGCACGTTGGCGGGCAGGATCGCCGCCGAGAGCATCGGCGTGGCGATACCGAAGGCGAGCACCGCCCCCGTCCGCCCCGGGCGCCCGGCCTCGAGACCGAAGGCATCGCACAGGGCGATCACCACCGGCACCATCAGGGCGATGCGTCCGAGATTGGACGGCATCACGAAGGCGAGCAGGAAGGAGAAGGCGACGAGGCCTGCCACGAAACCCGGATAGGAGGCGGGCAGCTGCGCCGCGAGCCGGCGGGCGAGTCGGTCGCCGAGGCCGGTGCGGTTCATGGCGAGCCCGACCACCATGCCGCTGGTCACCAGCCAGAAGGCGGAGGAGGCGAAGCCGGAAAACACCGTCTGAGCGGGGGCGAGCTCGAGCAGCATCGCCAGGGCGAAGAACATCAGCGCCGTGACGATCTCGGCCACGAGGCCCGTCGCCCACAGCCCCATGCACAGCACGAGCAGGCCCCCGGCCGCGACGACCGTGCCCTGTCCTCCTACCATGCTGGCCGCTGCGGCGCTCATGGGCGTGCTTCAAACGTGAATTGGAACCGTTCGCAATTCGGCTTTCGTAGTGGGTGCCTTCGCCAAGCGCGAAGGTTCACTCCCTGGTCACACTGTCGTGATGGGCCGTGGGGCCGGGGGTGGCTCCACTCAGCGCGAAAGCGTAGGGCTTGCTCCTCTTCCGGCCAGAGCCATGATGCGCTTCGATCTCGTCGATCTGAACCTGTTCCGCCACATCGTGGAGGCGGGCTCGATCACCCATGGTGCCGAGCGGGCGAATCTCGCGCTCGCCGCTGCCTCGGCCCGTGTGCGGGCGATGGAGGAATCCCTCGGCGCCGCGCTCCTGCTGCGCGGGCGCCAGGGCGTTACCCCGACGCCCGCCGGCCGCGCCCTGCTGGCCCATACCCGCGAGATCCTGGGCCAGGTCGAGCGGCTGCAGGGCGACCTCTCCGTCTTCGCCGGGGGCGCCGTCGGTCAGATCCGGGTGTTGTCGAACACCAATGCGCTGACCGAGTTCCTGCCGGAGGCGCTGTCCGCCTATCTCGCCCTGCATACGGGCGTCAGCGTCGATATCGAGGAACGCACCTCCGACGAGATCGTCGGGATGGTGGCCGACGGGGCGGCCGATCTCGGCATCGTCGCGGGCACCGTGGATACCGGGACACTCCAGACCTTCCCCTTCCGCCACGACCGCTTCGTCGTCGTGGTCGCGGCCGGCCATGGCCTCGCCGGCCGCGACAGTGTCGGCTTCGCGGAGGTGCTGGAGCACGATCTCGTCGGGCTCGACCGGCCGAGTGCCCTGACGCGCTTCCTCGCCGACAAGGCCTCCCGCATCGGCCGGCCGATGCGCCTGCGGGTGCAGCTCCGCAGCTTCGACGCGGTCTGCCGTCTGGTCGAATGCGGTGTCGGCCTCGGCATCGTGCCGGAAACCACCGCGCGGCGGGCCAAGCGCACGATGGAGATCGTCCTCGTGCCGCTGGAGGATTCTTGGGCGGCGCGCGACCTCACGCTCTGCCTGCGCGACCGCGAGGCGCTGCCGCCCTTCGCACAGGATTTCGTGGCGCATCTGCGCGCCACCGGCGCCTGAGAACAAGGATCAGCCGGGAAGCAGCGTCTCGGCGAGGAGCTTGAGGTTCAGCACGACGATGATCGCGGCAATGG
Organism: Methylorubrum zatmanii; assembly: GCF_014845115.1. Classification (GTDB taxonomy): domain Bacteria; phylum Pseudomonadota; class Alphaproteobacteria; order Rhizobiales; family Beijerinckiaceae; genus Methylobacterium; species Methylobacterium zatmanii. Next base: position 6,628 of record NZ_NKUI01000128.1, read on the forward strand.
CCCAGGACAGGCCCTTCAGCCAGCCCGGAACCACGAAGCTGCCCATCAGCTTCCGGTCGGAGACGAAGCGAACCAGTGGGATCACCGCGAAGGGAAGCTGCATCGAGAGCACGACCTGACTGAGCACGAGGAGTTTCGCCGTGCCCTGGTCGCCATAAAGGGCTGTGACGATGACGACCGGCACGATGGCGATGCCCCGCGTGATGAGGCGGCGGGCCCAGTTGGGCAGCCGCAGGCGCAGGAAGCCCTCCATGACGATCTGGCCGGCCAGGGTCGCGGTCACCGTCGAGTTCAGGCCCGAGGCGAGCAAGGCCACGGCGAACAGGGTCGAGGCGAGCCCGACCCCGAGCAGCGGCGAGAGCAACTCGTAGGCCTGCTCGATTTCCTCGACATCGGTGCGACCACCCGCGTGGAACACCGCCGCCGCCATGATCAGGATGGCGGCGTTGACGAACAGGGCCAGCATCAGCGCCACCGTCGAGTCGGTGACGGCGAAGCGCAGGGCCTCGCGGCGCCCTTCCTCCGTGCGGGGATAGGCCCGTGTCTGCACGATCGAGGAATGCAGGTAGAGGTTATGGGGCATCACCGTGGCGCCGATGATGCCGATGGCGATGTAGAGCGCGGCCGGATTCGTCACGATCTCCCGTGAGGGGATGAAGCCGCCGAGCACCGCCTGGAGCGGGGGCGCGGCCATCGCGATCTGCAGGCCGAAGCAGACGAAGATGATCGTCAGGAGCCCGATGACGAAGGCTTCGAGCGCCCGGAACCCCCGGCGCAGCAGCAGCAGCACCACGAACACGTCGAGGGCGGTGATGATGGCGCCGAGCGTCAGCGGGATGCCGAACAGGAGCTTGAGGGCGATCGCCGTACCGATCACCTCGGCGAGGTCGCAGGCGATGATCGCCGCCTCGCAGATCAGCCAGAGGGCGATGGCGACGGGCCGCGAGGTTCGCTCGCGGCAGGCCTGGGCAAGGTCGAGGCCGGTGGCGATGCCGAGCCGCGCCGCCAGCGCCTGCAGCACGATCGCCATCAGGTTCGAGAGCAGGATGACCGCGAGCAGCGTGTAGCCGAACTGGGCGCCGCCGGCGATGTCGGTCGCCCAGTTGCCCGGGTCCATGTAGCCGACCGAGATCATGTAGCCCGGGCCGAGAAAGGCCACGAGCCGCCGCAGCCAGGATCCGTCCATCCGCACCGGCACGCTGGCGTTCAGTGCGCCGAGGCTCGCCTCTGCGGAGGCTTGCCCGGGCGGTGCCGGCCGAACCTGATCCATCACGGCTTCCATTCGCATCGGGCTGAGCCTCGTTCCCCCTGGCCGGCATCCGGCGTCCGAACGTCCGGTCTGCCACGACAGGGAAGCCGGCAGCCGTTGCCCGCGGTGACGGTCGGCTGTCGGTTATAGCATGAGCTATAAAGCTGCGCCGAAGCTGAGATCAAGGGGCATGCCACCGGGTTCCCGCCCATGGCCCGCATAGGCTAAACAGGAAAGGGTGGAGCCGGCCTGGCATCGGGCTCGGATTGCCGCAGGAAATGCCGGCTGGCCGATGACGTGCAGGAGCGCGGCCGGCGCGGCGGGCGTTTCGAGAGAGTTTAGGACCAGCGCGTGCGGCGCGAGCGGACAGAGCGCGCCCGAAACCGGAGGAGCCCACCGGCCCCATGCAGGAAGCGTCGCGAGATACGGGGCAGGAGCCGGCACGGGAGCCGGGACGGGCGGGCGTGGACGCGCCGCTCGTCGATGCGGAGGTCCATGTCGAGAGTTTCCGGCAGGCCCGCGAGGCGCGTCGCCTGGAACTCGTGGAGGATTATGTCGAGTTGATCGCCGATCTGATCGGCGATGGCGGCGAGGCGCGGCAGGTCGACATCGCCGCCCGCCTCGGCGTGGCGCAGCCGACCGTGGCCAAGATGCTGAAGCGGCTTGCCGAGGATGGTCTCGTGCAGCAGCGCCCCTATCGCGGCGTGTTCCTTACCGCGGCGGGCCAAGCGCTGGCCGAGCAGTCGCGGGAGCGGCATCGCATCGTCGAGCGCTTCCTCTGCGCCCTCGGCGTCAGCCGCGAGACGGCGCGGCGCGACGCGGAAGGGATCGAACACCATGTCAGCGCCGAGACGCTGGACGCCTTCCGTCGTTTCGCCGACGCGAAGCTCTGATACGGCATCCGCTCGATCGGAGCGGGTTACCGTATCGGCAAGCCCGCGCGGCGTTCGAGCGAAGCCCAAATCCGCCATCCCGAAGGGATCGACCGGATTGGGTATGAAACATCGGTCCGTTCAGGCAACCGCTCGCGCGAGCGGTTGGAGCGGAATCGTTCATCATCGCCCGGTGTGCAGTCCGAGGGACCCCATGGACCTGAATCAGCAACTCGCGGCTCTGGCCGCCGTCAGCGCCCGGCACGATACGGCCGTGACGAACCTGGCCGAGGGTTTGGCGGAACTGGGTGCCAAGCAGGTGGCTCACCAGATGGCGATGGGCTTCTTGGCCAGCGTCCTGCGCTCGATCGATTCCGACCATTACGACGAGCGCCTCGAAGGCTACCTCGCCATGCTGCGCGACGTCCTGTTCCGGGACGATCCGGATGCGGCGCTCGCTACCACGGTGCTGGAAACCGTGGAGCGATCCCTGCGCCCCGCTCAGGATCAGGACGAGGGCTGAGCCAGCTCGCCGCGTTCGATGCGCCGGCCCAGGGGTGGATGGCGTCTGTTGCGGGATCCGCTTGATCGGAGCGGTCCCGTATCAGCCAGCCCGCGCGGCGCCTGAGCGAAGCCCAAATCCGCCAGCCCGAAGGGATCAACCGGATTTGGTGTGAGACACGAACACGCGCCCGATACCTCAAACCGGTTCGTTCGGGGGCGCTATGCGCGCGTGCTCAGAAAATCACGTCCGGGCGTCGGCACTCTGAGCGTATTCGACGAGAGCCGCCATCTGAGCGGGAGCCTGAAAGACCTGACCATCGGGCGTTTCGACATAGACTCCGGCGGCTCCCATGCTCGCGAAGGTCATGGCCCTTTCGGCAGCCCTGAGACCGAGAGTGTGCGGTTCCGAGGACGGACCTGACGGCGCGGTCCAGTGAACGGTGTAGCGCATGGCGGTCTCCTGTTTGGGCCTTGAAGCATAGGGCAGCAGGAGATGGAGCGCGAGGGGGACGGCGCGCAGGAATACCGGCCAGGGCCCCAGGGGCGTTCCGACTGGCGCCACCGCCGCAGACCGGATCCGGGTCGTTCTGCGCCGAATGGAGGCCGGTTTCGCGTAAGAGAGCCTGCCGGAACAGGCGGTTAGCGCCGCTCTCGACAGGCCCGGGCAGTGTCCTCGGACGAGCTATGCGGGAGATT
>NZ_NKUI01000129.1 GCF_014845115.1 Methylorubrum zatmanii
ACGGTCCTCAACCGGACGCTGCTGGTCGAGGCCACCATCAAGACGGTGGCCCGGAACCTCGCCGAGGGCGCGACGCTCGTCATCGTCATCCTGTTCCTGCTGCTCGGCAATATCCGAGCCGCCATCATCACGGCGCTGGTCATCCCGGTCGCCATGCTGATGACCATGACCGGCATGGTCGAGGCGAAGATCTCGGCCAACCTGATGAGCCTGGGCGCCCTCGACTTCGGCCTCATCGTCGACGGCGCCGTGATCATCGCCGAGAACTCGCTCCGGCACTTGGCGGAGAAGCAGCACGAACTTGGGCGCAAGCTGGAGCTCGAGGAGCGGCTCGCCACGGTGCGGGCCTCGGCCGAGGAGATGATCAAGCCGTCGCTGTTCGGGCAGGCCATCATCATCCTCGTCTACGTGCCGCTCCTCACCTTCACGGGCGTCGAGGGCAAGATGTTCGAGCCGATGGCGCTGACCGTCATCATCGCGTTGGTCGCGGCCTTCGTTCTCTCGCTCACCTTCGTGCCGGCCATGATCGCCATCGTGATCACCGGCAAGGTCACCGAGACGGACAACCTCATCATCCGGGGGTTCAAGGCGGCGTATCGCCCGGCCCTGGCCGGGGCTGTGCGGGCCCCGATGGCGTTCATCCTAGGCTCGCTCCTGCTGCTCGCCGGGGCCGGCGTGTTGTTCACCCGGCTCGGCGCGGAGTTCATCCCGACGCTCGACGAGAAGAGCATCGCCATGAACGCGCTGCGCATCCCCTCGACCTCGCTGTCCCAGTCCCAGGCCATGCAGCTCAAGATCGAGCAGGCGGTCTCGAAGTTCCCGCAGGTGGCCTACGTCTTCTCGAAGACGGGTACGGCCGAGGTCGCCTCCGACCCGATGCCGCAGAACTCCTCGGACACCTTCGTGATCCTCAAACCCCAGGAGGAGTGGCCGGACCCAGAGTTGTCCAAGGCCGAGCTGCAGGAGCAGATTGAGAAAGCCGCCGGCGCCTTGGCCGGCAACGTGTTCGAGTTCTCGCAACCGATCCAGCTGCGCTTCAACGAGCTCCTGGCCGGTACCCGTGGCGACCTCGCCGTGAAGGTGTTCGGCGAGGAGTTCGAGCCGATGCTCAAGGTGGCCAACCAGATCGCGGCCATCCTGAAGGGGACGGCGGGCGCCGAGGACGTCAAGGTCGAGCAGACGCAGGGCCTGCCCTTCCTGGAGATCAGGATCAACAAGGCTGAGGCCGCGCGCTTAGGCCTCAGCACGGGGGCGATCCAGGAGGTGATCGGCGCGGCGATTGGCGGGCGGGAAGCCGGCGTGGTGTTCGAGGGCGACCGGCGCTTTCCCATCGTGGTGCGCCTGACCGACAAGGTCCGCGAGGATCGCGAGGCGCTGGAGAACCTGCCCGTCGCGCTCCCGCCCGGCCCGAACGGGCGGGCCGCCTCGGTGCTGCTGAAGCAGGTGGCGAGCTTTTCCGTCACGGAGGGGCCGAACCAGATCAGCCGCGAGAACGGCAAACGCCGCGTCGTCGTGACCGCCAACGTGCGCGGGCGCGATATCGGCTCGCTCGTGGCCGAGGCGCAGGCCAAGGTTGCGCAACAGGTGCAGCTGCCGGCCGGCTACTATGTTGCTTGGGGCGGGCAGTTCGAGAACCTCGCCTCGGCCCGGCAGCGCTTGATGATCGTGGTTCCGGTCTGCTTCTTCCTGATCTTCCTGTTGCTCTATTCGGCGCTTGGCTCACCGCGGGACGCGCTCCTGGTGTTCAGCGCGGTGCCCCTGGCGCTGACCGGCGGCATCGCGGCCTTGTGGCTGCGCGGCATGCCGTTCTCCGTCCCGGCCGCGGTGGGGTTCATCGCCCTGTCGGGCGTGGCGGTGCTCAACGGCCTCGTGATGCTGACCTTCATCAAGCAGCTCATCGCCGAGGGGCGGCCGAAGCGCGAGGCGATCCTGGAGGGCGCCATGACCCGATTGCGGCCCGTGGCGATGACCGCTCTGGTCGCCTCGCTCGGGTTCGTGCCGATGGCCTTGGCTACTGAGACGGGGGCTGAGGTGCAGCGGCCGCTCGCCACCGTGGTCATCGGCGGCCTGATCAGCGCGACCCTACTGACGCTTATCGTGCTGCCGGCGCTCTACGCGCGCTTCGGCGGCAAGGAGACCCCGAAATCCTCCGTGAAGGACGCGACCAGGGATCGCGCCTATCCGCCGCTCAGGCCGGCCGCGGAGTGAGGCGATCATGTCCCCTCAGAAGCCCCTACGTCTTGGGCGAAGTCACAGATCCGGTCCGGACCGTGCCGCATCAGAAGGCCGGGCGGGTTCGAGAGGGATCCGCCCCATCTTCGCGATGGCACTGCTCTCGCTGGGCAGCACGGCCTTGGCGCAGGCCGCGGAGGCTCCATTTGGGTTGTCCTGGGGGCCTGTGACGACGGTGCCGAAGCCGTCTATGGCGGATCGGGAGGCCAACATCACGGCCCTGTTCTACTTTCATGGGCAGCCGCCGGCTTCCGGGCCGGACACGCAGCAGGTCGTCCTTGAGATCTGCCGGGACGAAGGCCTGCAGCAGGTCATCTGGGTCAGCCGAGACTTCCCGGAAGCCGAACTCTCCGCACGCTACGAGCCCATCTACCAGGAAGGGGTCCGGCGCCACGGCGAACCCGTCAAGGATGGTAGACCGGAGACTGTGGTCTGGTCCGGCGGACACACGCTCCTGGCAGTTCGTTCCGTCGATGGCGGCCGCAAGCGGCTGATCATGATCGCCACCGGCGATCAGTACGAAAAATGCTCCGCGGCGCACGAAGCCGGCGCGGGCCATCCTGCCACCGTTCACACCTCCGCCTTGCACAAGGCGACGACCCCATGATGCCTATGCCGCCTCGCCGAACCGGTTCGCATGCCCCGAGTTCGCAGAGGGAGGACGATTGCCACCTCCAGAGCGCATTGCTCGTGCCAGACGGGCTGCCGGTGAGGCATCGGCCCGTTGCCATGGGATTAGCCGCGCTGACGGCGATCGGGGCAGCGGCCATCTGCGTTCGGGCCGAGACGCTGGAGAGCGCTCGTGCGGGTCTACAGTGTCAATCCGCAGGCCAATACGGGCTGCGCGGGTGTGCGGGCGACCGACGAGACCATGGCCTGGGTGCGGGCAGGCTACCGCCCGACCGTGGCCGTCCAGGCCGGCATAGGGGTTTCGTCGGCGGAAAGAACCTGGCCGGCAGGGGCTTGAAGCAGACCACACGTCCGAGTGGGGCGGCGCTCACCGTAAACCAAACCCTGTTCAACGATGTTCAGATCGGCAACAGCAGCCGGCGCGCGGAGTCAAACGTGCTCAGCCAGTGCGAGACCCTGCGCTTCACGGAGTTACCCCGCTGTTCAACGGGCACAGGCTTATTCGATCAGGTCAAGGATCTCTGGACGGCGTGCGACCGACGGATGGCTGCCGAGGAGCAGAGCAAGGTAATGCAGGCCAAGGTCGAGAGGCTGGTCTCGGACGCCGGCGTTGAAATTTGCTCCGATAGAGCGCCCTTCTCTGCCCGACGGGAATGCTGAAGGTGCAGGCTGGCAAGAGCACGACAGGCTTCTTGTATGCCAAGAGCCAAACCGATCTCATACACACTCAGGTGTCGGCCAGCCGGCAAGTCCGTGGCCAATGGCTCTCGGGGACTTTCCGCATGCTGGTCGATGCCTGTCTTCTGGATGACCCAAAATGGTATGTCCCACTTTCGGAGGCACTCGTACCAAGGCCCGGCGAATGCATTCTCGACTGTGGCCCTGGAAGCGTCTTGCGCGCATTGTATTATGCGGATCGCTTCCCAGACACCGAATTCACTGCGGTGGAGTTCAATCGGCGTCGGATCGCGAAAGCGTTCAAGCGCGCATCTAGCATGAACTTACCCAACTACAAAGCTATGACGTTCGAGGATGCGAGAAGAACGCCGTTCAGTGCAGGTCAGTTCGACAAGGCCATGTTGGTTCTCAATTTACATGGTCTTGAACCGGAGGACAAAATCAATAACTTGCGAGAGCTTCGTCGGATCGTTCGAAGGGGCGGCATCGTCTTAGCGGCGGACATCGACCGGCCGAAGGCCTCGCGAGAAGATGTGATCTTGCGAATCACCCAGCTGCTCTATGGTGCGGAGGCGACCAGATCCCATACGTCGGGGACATGGCCGAAGTTCCTGTCGGAGGCGGGCTTCACGGGCGTGCGCCGCGTATCGGAGCATCCCATCTGGATCGGCCGAATGGCCCTGGTCCGCAGCCGGAAGCAGTGAGATCATGCAGTCGAGCAGGTGAACGCTTCAAAAGGATACCGTGCGAGTTCAATCATGGCTGGAAGGTAGGCTCTGGTTTCGTCTGGTTGCCTCTCGCCGATGAGCCTGACTCGCATCACGCACTCGGCTGCTGCGTTCGTCGCGCAAGTTTATCCGCTGGTCATTCAGAAAGCGCTTGTCCAGATTTGTGGGAAAGATAAGAAAAGATCGTCAGGAGCCCTTCAGACTCAACATCAACATGCGGTCGAATGCCTTCGTGATCGCTATATTCAGGGAATGGTCTCGGCTGACCTCGCTGGCCTTGAGCATTTCCTGCTCGAGGCTGACGGAGCTTGAGGTCGAAAGCGCGTCCCAGGCATCGGAAGCCTTGATCTTCGTTGCGCTAAATGGTGGGTCTGCTGCGTTCAGGTGGCCGCTTGCTGTCGTCGACAGGCTAGCCGTAGCCGTGCGGGCCATGACTTCGGCGAAGGGCAGGACGTCACGCGCTTTGTAATCCGGTGTATTCGCGTTGGCGACATTGCCAGCAATCATGGACTGACGGACCGCAAGGTAGCGAGCCTGCTGCGACACAAGATCAAAGAGATAGACGCCTGTCACTTCAAACTCCAATCCGCATCTCCGGGACTTCAAGGCCTATGAGTGCAGCCTTGTCCGAAGCTGGCGAAGCTTGGTGCGAGTGGCAGCCCTGGTGGAGTTTGCCGATGCGCCTTGAAGGTAATTACCCACGGGGTATGTCCGGGCGCGAGTTGGCGCGTGCCGCTTCGCCTCGCATCGCGTGGACCTCACCCTCTTGCGCAGGTTGGATTTCGCTGATTCCTTCGTGGGATGGGCCGCAGCGATCTTGAGCGGTTGAGCCGCGAGGAACTGATCGAGCTGGTGCTGCGGCTGCAGCGACCGGAGAAGACCTCGCGCACCTCCTCGAAGCCGCCGGCGACCGATCACAAGGACCGGCGCGAGCAATCCAGGCCCGGTGGCGCCAAGCCTGGTCACGAGGGTCACAGCCGCGTCATGACCGACGATCCCGATGCGGTGGTCGATCATCGCCCCGACCGCTGCTCGTGCTGCGGTGGCGCTCTTCACAGGGAGCTGTCGGCCGAGGTCGTCAGCCTGTCTGAGCGGATCGAGCTGCCGGAGGTCGCACCGGTGGTGACGCAGCATCGGCGTCTTGCCGTGCACTGTCCGTCCTGCGGAGCACGGATGGTCGCGCCGGTGCCGGAGGCGGCGCGCGACACCCCGTTCGGGCCACGGCTGCATGCGGTGGCGACCTATCTCAAGACCTTCCAGGCGCTCTCCTACGAGCGGCTGCAGGCGGCGCTGTCCGACCTGTTCGGACTGAGGCTCAGCCAGGGCGGCCTGATGAACCTGCTCCGCCGTGCGCAGGGCCGCTTCCATTCCGGTCGCGAGGCCGCCGTCGCGATGCTGCGCCGTGCCGCCGTCGTTGCGTCGGACGAGACCGGCGTGGGCATCCAAGGCAGCAACGCCTACCACTGGGTCTTCCACTCGACTGACGCGGTGGTGCACACGGCCTCCCCGACGCGGGGCGCCGTCGTGGTGCGGGCGATGATGGATGGGCACCGGCCCTCGGTCTGGATCTCGGACCGCTACACCGCCCAGCAGGGCCATGCGGCCCAGCACCAGACCTGCCTCGCCCATCTCGCCCGCGACGTCGCCTACGTCGTCGAGACCAGCGACGACCCTGTGCCCTGGCGCCTGCAACTCTGGCTGCAATCCGTGTTCGCGCTGGCCGAGCGCGTCACCGACTTGGCCACTTCGACGCGGGCCGCCAAGCGCCGAACTTTGGAGCGGCAGCTCGGCGCCATCCTCGCCGAACCAAGCCGCTGCGACCTGACGCGCGGTCTGCAGGCCAAGATCGGCCGCGCCCGCGACCAACTTCTGGTCTTCCTCGCCCATCCCGGCCAGGTCGAGCCGACCAACAACGGCTCGGAACGGCTGCTGCGCCCGACCGTCGTCCAGCGGAAGATGACCAACGGCTACCGCGCCATGTGGGCCGCCGAGGGCGAAGCCGATATCCGAACCGTCGTCGATACCGCACGCCTCACAGGCGCCAGCCCCTTCGGCACCATCCTCAAGACCGTCGGCGCCTGAACACAGCCACTACGGGCGTGAGTAATTACTGCCGTGGAGAACCTGTCCCATAGCGCGTCCCTCCATGCGGCATCAGTTGTATCACCACACAGCGGGACCAAACATCTCTAGTGAGCCGTTGCGATGCCATCGCCTCGACGGCCGATCGTTCGTGGGAAGGTCTTGACGTAGATATTACGGTTGAGGCGCTACGGTATGCCGGGGCGCTCGAGCGGGGCTGGGCAAAAACCTGGGCCGGGGCGGGGCGCTTCGGTTGACGTTCGATGAACGCCACTTCAAGATCATGAGATGAACCGAACGAGTATTCCGATCCTGAGCGTCACGTCGGCGATTGGCATTCTGTTATCAAGTCCTGCTACGGCCGATACCGTCAAGATCGTTGGCCTTGGCGCCTCGACCTGCGCCCACTTCAATCAGGAGATAGGAGAAAATCCTGCGCTTCAGCGTGATTACTTCGCATGGGCACAGGGCTTCATGAGCGGAGCGCTTATCCGGGCTCCTCAGGGCGTGGACGAGGGACTTGATCTCACGCCTCCATCCTTTCCGCTGCAGGAGCAAGTAGATTTCCTGCGAGCCTTCTGCGCCAAAAATCAGGACCAGGACTACATGGACGCGGCGCGCGCTTTATATCGCCGCCTCCGTGGTCCAAAAACTTAGTTTCAGCTCGCAGGTATTGGATATTTTGATGCACCGGTACCAAGCTTGTTTTTACATCGCGTACGCGGCGCGGGCAATATCTGCCGACTTCCCGATCAGCCGTCCTCAGTGACGCTCTTCATGGTGCGTGCTACGTTCGTGACCTTCACGACGCTCCTCGTGGCGCCCTTCCCGGCGCTCTTGGTGGCCGCCATCGCGGTGCTCCTCCACGACGTGGGGCCCGTGTGAGCCTCCCGGCACCTGCACCCCGCCTGGATTGACGTCAATGTGCTGAGCCATGGCTGCCGCCGGTGCGAGCGTAAGCGCTGCGGTCAACAGCAAAACCGTAGGCATTTTCATTGTCATCACGACCTCCCTTAGTCTTAGCCGCGAGCACTAACGCTCAAGTTCGAATTGGGATCCCGATCCTCACTGACGCCGAGCGGATATCCCGATACACTCTGGATTACGGCGAGGACCTAGCAGGCGCCTCCGTGACGTCGGCAGTCGCGACGATGCTGGGCGGCCGTGCCACGTTTTCACCGGACGCTCCCCGCTCTGCCTTGTTCCGGGGCGCTCTCATCAACACCGGCTCGGTCGCGCCGACCGTGGCGCGCATGGTCCGCTTGGGAGCGAAGCAGGGTCAGTGGCCCTGTCCTCCGTAACCGCCATGGCCGCCGGAGGAGCGTCTGTGACCTCCTCCATACCCAAAGCCGCGACCAGAACCTCCATGGCGGCCGTAAGAGCGTCCATGGCCCCCGGAATAGCCGGGCCGACCGAAGCCGCCGTGGCGGCTGTAGGATCCGCCGTGCCCACGGGATTGGCCATAGCCATGACCCTGAGCGGCGGCCGGGTCCGACAGCGACACGAAGCCGATACCGACCGCCAAGGCGAACAGACCGGCGGTCAGGGCCGCTCCGAAGCGAGGCGCATCTGTCATGTGCATTGTCTCCTGATGAACGGCACGGGCATCGTGTCGTCGTGTCCTCAGGCTAGGCGTGCGCCTTTGAACTGCACCTGAACGGAATGTGCGACCGCCGGACAGCTCGCGCTTGCGGCCACACCGGACGCACAGCCGCAACATGCCCGCCCAACGGATGCCACTTGCCGGCGTTAGCTCCGCGCAACACGGCAGGAGCCACGCATGACGGCCGACGACCTCGACAAACGGGCTGAGCTGACGATCTGGCTTGGAGCAGGGACGGCACAGACCCGACAGGGCCGGGCGTTCGCAACCTTGCGCGAGGCGCTCTCCGCGGCTGTGGACGCGCTGCACGACTCGGAGGCGAGGCCCTGGATCGTGACCGAAGAGGGCGACATCCTCTCGCCCCACTGGATCCGGGCGAACCGCGATGTGGCGCGCCGCCATTGAGGCGAACACCGCGTGGACCGTGCTCAACGGTCGGAACGCTGATGCAAGGGAGGACGCTGGACGTCATGGCCGAGATTGTCAGGTTGCCCGGCCGGTCCACACGCGACACCGGGGCCCTCCAGGACCCGCCAGCCGCCACCCGGCGGCCCCGCAGGTGATGGGTGCGCTGGGCTTGCGCCTCGTCGGTGCGATGACGCTTGCCGGCCTGACCTCGGCCTGCCTCGTCGGACCGGACTATGCGCGTCCCTCGGCCGAGACCCCGCTGGCTTTCAAGGAAGCCTCCGGCTCCCCTGAGCCAGGTTGGCGGGCGGCCAGGCCGAGCGACGCGGTCCCGCGCGGCGACTGGTGGTCGGTCTTCCGCGATCCGGTCCTCGACGGCCTGATCCGCGCCATCGACGTCGACAACCAGACCCTGCGCCAAGCAATCTCTCGGTACGAGCAGGCCAGAGCCGTGGTCCGGCAGGCGCGCGCCCAGCTCTTCCCGACCATGATCGGTGCACCCAGCATCCGGCAATCCGGGAGTGGCAACGAGGCAGAGACCACCCTGACCCTGCAAGGCTCGGCCAGTTGGGAGCTCGACCTGTTCGGCCGCATTCGCCGCCAGATCGAGAGCGGCACGGCCTCCGCTCAGGCCAGCGCTGCCGGCCTCGCGCTCGTGCGCCTCACGAGCCAAGCGGAACTCGCCACGAACTATTTCCAGCTGCGCTATCAGGAGTCGCTCCGGCGGCTCCTGAACGACACCGTCGCGGGCTACAAGCGCAGCCTAGCGATCACCCAGAACCAGTACGCGGCCGGTGTCGCCGCCCGCTCGGACGTGATCACCGCGCAGACCCAGCTCCAGACAACCGAGGCCTTGAGCATCGCGGTTGAGCTGGACCAGGCGACCTTCGCGCATGCCATCGCGGTCCTGAGCGGCCGGCCTCCCTCGGAGATCACGATCCCACGCGGGCAACTCGCCGCACGGCCGCCCAGCATACCCGTGAGCGTGCCCTCGACGCTGCTGGAGCGGCGCCCGGATGTGGCCCAAGCCGAGCGCTTGGTGCAGGCGCAGAGCGAGCAGATCGGCGTCGCTGTGGCGGCCTTCTACCCGAGCGTGAGCCTGTCGGGTTCAGGGGGCCTCTCCGGCGATCCGACCGCTGCGCTGTTTGCGGCCGAGAACCAGTTCTGGTCGGTGACCGGGGCCGCAACGGAGGTCTTGTTCGACGGCGGCGCCCGCTCGGCCGCCCAGCAGGCGGCGCGGGCCGCCTATGAGGCGGCCGTCGCGATGTACCGGCAGACGGTGCTGACGGCGTTCCGTGAGGTTGAGGACGGCTTGGCAGGAGTGCGCATTCTGGCACGGCAGCAGGTGGTGCGGCAGGCTGCCGTGGCGTCCGCCAGCCGCGCCGTGGAGATCGCGCTCAACGAGTACCGGGCGGGCACACAAAACTACACCACGGTGGTGACCGCGCAGGCGCTGGAGTTGAGCAACCGCGTCGCAGCACTGCAGGTCCAGGCCAGCCGCTTCACCACGGCCATTGCGCTGATCCGGGCCTTAGGGGGTGGCTGGGACACGCGCAGTCTGCCGACGCGGCAGGAGGTCATCGCGGCTCGCCTGCCAGTCGACAGCGGGCAACCCCTGCGCGTAGACGAGTGAGCCCTCGGCCATTTGTGCATCGCGTTCTTGGGCGGCAAATCTTGACCGTAAGGCAGGAGATCAGGTGGTGCGCCCGAGGCGATGAGCTTCAAGATACTGGTGCGGGACGGCAGACCAGCGACTGGCGTAGCGTCATCAAAGTGGGGCTATGCATGAGGATCTGCCCTGCGCCGGCGGCGTGTGTCCCAAGAATGATCGTCCCCATGCAGCCCTTGCAGCGTCCCCTCGTCCTATGGCTGGCCCTGGCTATGGCTACCCAGGCGGCATGGGCCCAAACGCCTCCCGAGGAGGCGGCACGGATCGCGTTCGAACCGAACTTCCGTGGCCGACCCGGGGGTGCCGGCAACGATCCCCAGACCTCGGTGGCGCAGCCCGACTTCTCGGCCAGGCCTTCCGCTAACCTGAACACCTCGATCCAGGATCCGCTGGAGCCGTACGGCGATCCATTTGGTGCCCGCAGCTTCCTGAGGACGAGGGGTATCGCGTATAGCCTCACCTATGTCGGCGAGAGCTTCGGCAACGTCACCGGCGGCGCACGGCGCGGCGGCATCGCCGCGGGCCGTCTCGACTTCCAGTTCGATGCCGACCTGGACACCCTGATGGGTTGGCACGGCGCGGCTTTCCACACCAACCTCTACCAGATTCACGGCACCGGCCTGTCACGCTATTTCGTCAACAACTTCATGTCGGTCAGCGCGATCGAGGCGCTACCATCCTCGCGCCTCTACGAACTCTGGGTCGAGCAGAGGTTTTTCGACGGCCAACTCGGGATCAGGGTCGGCCAACTCGCGACCGACACGGAGTTCGCGGTCAGCCAAACCGGAACCCTGTTCCTCAATTCGACCTTCGGCTGGCCCAACATCATGGCCTCCGTCATTCCGAGCGGCGGACCGATCTATCCGCTTGCCGTTCCGGCCGTGCGGGCGAAGTACGTGCCGAACCGGAATTTCTCGCTGCAAGCCGGCATCTACGATGGTGACCCGGCGGGACCGCTGCGCCCCGACAACCGCCCCGATCCGCAGCGGCGCAACCGCACCGGCACGAATTTCCGCACGAACGACCCTGCCCTGGTGATCGCGGAGGCCGCGTATGCCTACGGCCTCGAGGCCGACGACAACGTCGAGCCGGGCACCGTGACGCTCGGCGGCTGGCATCATTTCGGTCGCTTCGGCAGCCCACGCTTCGATCGGAGCGGAGGCTCGCTTGCGAACCCATCCAGCAGCGGCCTTGCGCGCCGCTTCCGGGGCAATAGTGGCATCTACGGCATCGTCGATCAGACCATCTACCGGGAGCCCGACGACCCGAACGATGGCGCCAGCGTGTTCGTGCGCCTGTCCGGTTCGCCCTCGGGTCGCAATCTGCTCGACCTCTACCTCGATGCCGGGATCGGCTATAAGGGTCTGCTGCCCGGCCGTTCGGACGATACGATCGGCATAGCTTTTGCTGTCGAGCGCATCTCGAAGAGCGCTCGAGGATTTGATCGCGACACCCTTCTGTTGAGCTATGCAGGATTTTAG
>NZ_NKUI01000013.1 GCF_014845115.1 Methylorubrum zatmanii
TTTTGTCCCTGACTCTAAGAGCGCCAGGTACCGGTACGACCACGAGGCGATCCGGGAGGCGGCGGCCGGCATGACCGAGCACGACCTGACCGGAGGCGGGTACGCACCGCCCGGGCAGGTCCCCCACAGCGGGACCCGACGCGCTCCGAAGGGCAACGCCCGGACCTTCCGCGGCGGAGGCGCTTACGTGAACCACCGGGCCTTCGACAACTCGGCGGTTGTCCCGCGCGAGAGCTTGGGCAACGTCCCGAACGAGACAGGCATGCGCAACCGGCGCAGCGTCTGGACCGTGGCGCCGAGCACGTTCCGGGAGGCCCACTTCGCGACCTTCCCGCCGGCCCTCGTCGAGCCGTGCATCCTCGCCGGGTGCCCGGTCGGCGGCACGGTGCTGGACCCCTTCGGCGGGGCCGGGACGACGGCGCTCGTCGCGGAGCGCCTGCAGCGCAATGCCATCCTGTGCGAGCTGAACCCGGAGTACGCCCGCATCGCGACCCGGCGCCTGGAGGCCGATGGCGGCCTGTTCGCGCAGGTCGCGGCCGAGTAGGCCAAGGATCGGCGGATCGAATCTGTGGAAGGCGCTGCCCGGCGGTGACAAACACGCCCCTGGGCGGCGGTTACAAACCGGTTCAAACCGGGGTGTAGATGGTCCGGCGATCCGTTTGTTTTCAGCACCTTAGCTAGGGGTGCGCATAGGTGGCGGAGACGGAGGGATTCGAACCCTCGATACCCTTATTAGGGGTATGCTCATTTAGCAAACGAGTGCCTTCAGCCTCTCGGCCACGTCTCCTCGCCGCTCGGCTGTAGAAGTTCCGGGGGGGCGGGTCAACCCGGTTTGCGCGGGGTTGTGACGCGGCGCTCATAATGTTTCGCCACGCGTAGGTGGCGCGAGATCGCGTAGTTCATCGCCGTGAGGAAGCCGTAGGCGCCGCGCACGAAATGGCGGCGGCCGAAATAGGCCTTCAGGAAGTTGCCCGGCAGCTCCACGAACAGGCGCCAGGAGGGGATGGTCACGCCCCGGGCGTCGAGATCGTCGGCCTGCTGGTCGGAATAGCGGTTGAGCTTGTCGAGTTGGTCGCCCAGCGAGCGCACCGAGAAATGGTGGATACGGCCCTTGATCCGGCCCACCGTCACGCCGTCGCCCACCACGACCCGGTCATGGACCGGAGAGGTCGAGTAGGTGCTCAGATCGCGCCGGTAGAGCCGGACAGGGGTGAGCACGTAGGCCCAGGGATGCGGCCGGGTCTCACCGGGAAAGATTTCGGCGATGGCGATCCGCCACGCCGCGTGAACCGGCTCACCCTGCGAGAAGACGGCGCGGATCCGCTCGGCGAGGTCCGCCGGCACGACCTCGTCGGCGTCGAGGTTCAGCACCCAATCGTGTCGGCACTGACGCTCGGCGAATTGTTTCTGCCGGCCATAGCCGGGCCAGTCGTTGTGGATCACCCGGGCGCCGAGCGAGCGGGCGAGATCCTGCGTGCCGTCGGTCGAGCCGGAATCGACCACGACGATGTCGTCGGAAAGGTTCCGCACGGCGGCGATCGTCGGGCCGAGCCGGTCGGCCTCGTTCTTGACGATGATGAAGACGGAGAGCGGCAGCGGGGACATGGGACTCGGGCTTCGCGCGGGCACCTCGCTCTATCGGCGGTGCGGAAGCGGAACAAGCGCGGCCGGCTCCGGGCCGATGGTCCAGAGCCGGTCATCGTCGGCTCCGGCTCAGGACATCCGGTCGGCGGCGTCCGCGAGGCGCTTGCGCTGCACCTTGCCGTTGGCGGTACGCGGCAGGGTGTCGAGGAAGCGGATGGCGCGGGGGGTCTTGTAGGCGGCGAGCCGCTCGCCGCACCACGCGATCAGGCTCTCGGCGTCCGGCTGCGCGCCGGGGCGCGGGACGACGAAAGCGGCGATCACGCTCAGATCGGCGCGGACCGCGAGTTCCGCGACGCCGACCTCGGCGATGTCCGGATGCCCGGCCAGGACGCCCTCCACCTCGACAGGGGAGACACGGTAGCCCATGGCGTTCATCAGGTCGTCGTTGCGGCCGTGAAACCAGACATAGCCGTCCGCGTCGAGGCTCGCGAGGTCGCCGCCGGTGAACCATTCGCCGCGCAGCACAGCCGCCTCCTCGTCGGGGCGCTGCCAGTAGCCGAGCATCAGGCCGGGATCGGAGCGGTGGATCGCCAGCAATCCGGTCTCACCCGCCGGCAGCGGATCCGGCGGACCGTCCGGGGGCAAGATCGCCACGCGGCGGCCGGGCTGCGGACGGCCGGGCGAACCGGGCCTCACAGGGATCGTCGGCCCACTCGACACGTAGGTGGAGATCTCGCTCATGCCGAGCGCCTCGTAGAGCGGCTTGCCGGTGGCCGCGTGCCAGGCCGTGGCGAGTTCGGGGGAGAGCGCCTCGCCGGCGGTCACGCCGTGGCGCAGGCAGGAGAGGTCGTGCCGGCCGAGATCGGCGTATTTCAGCATCTGCCGGTAGACGCTCGGCACGGCGGCGAAGAGCGTCGCGCCCTGTTCGGCGATCAGGCGGGGCCAGATCCCGCGGTCGCGCGGGCCATTATACAGCACCGTGGTCGCACCGCAGGCCCAGGGATCGGTGATGCCGACGCCGAGCGTGTAGGTCCAGTTCATGGTGCCGGCATGCAGCATCACGTCGGACTCGGTGAGACCGAGCCAGTGTGCATGCATCGGCCGCCGGCCCCAGATGGCGCGATGGGCGTGGAGCACGCCCTTGGGACGGCTGGTGGTGCCGGAGGTATAGACCAGGGTCGCCGGATCGTCGGCGGCGGTGTCGGCGTAATCGGCGAGCGGCGCACCGGCCTTCATCGCCGCGATGTCCTGGAGGCCGATCCGGAGGCATCCGGGCCGGTCGGGCGCGGCCGCTTCGGAGAGACCCTCCCCCATGACGATGGCGGAGACGCCGGCATTCTCCACCAGAAAGCTCGCCTCCTGCGGAGTGAGCTGCGGCGAGGAGGGCAGGGCGATCAGGCCGGCGGCCAAGGCGCCGAAATAGACCAGCACGTAATCCGCCTCGTTGCCCATGCGGATCATCACCCGCTCGCCCCGCTTCAGCCCGAGGCCGAGCAGGCCCGCCGCGATGCCCCGCACCGCCCGGTCGGCCTCGGCATAGGTCAGGCGGCTGACGTGTCCGCCATCGCCGACCATCACGAGGGCGGTCTTGCCGCCGCGGGTTCGGGCATTCTCTGCGAGGCAGTAGCGGGCGGCATTGAAGCGGGGAGGGGGTTGGCGATCGTCGGGCGTCGTCACGCGGGCGTTTCCTGAGGAGCGTTCCGGTTTTCTTCCGGTGTCCTGTGTGTCCTGCGGGTCGTCAAGCACCGGCGCTTCGGGAGGCCCGCCCCCGCCTCCTCGCTCCGCCGCTGAACGAGACCCTTCTCCACCGCTTGGTATGCGCAGAGCAAATATTTACGATCATAGTATATTAATCCGGCAGAAATTCCGTGGGCCATATCTTGCACGGATTGTCTTGGGATAGATCATGAAACTACCTGTTTTGACAATCAGGAACAAGCTGATAGGTTCATTCTTCATCTTGATCCTATTTGTTTCCGGCATCAGCGTCTTCGGAATGTACGCCGCCGGAGCGATCAATGATCGCCTGCTCGATGTCGGCGCCTCGCGGATGCCGAAAATTCGGGCGATCAGCCAGATCGATTCCCTGACCGGCCGCTACACGACCAGCCTGCTGCGACACCTGCTCACGACCGATCCGACAATGCTGGCGGGGGTCGAGGCCGATCTGGCCGAGCGCAGGGCGAATCTCGATCGGCTCAAGGCGCTCTACGAACCCCTGATCGACGCAGCGGACGAGCGCGGCCTGTATGACGGCTTCGCGCGGGACTGGGACCGGTTCATCGCCACGGCCGAGCCGATCCTGGCCCTGTCGCGCCAGGGCGCGAAGGCCGAGGCGCTGGAGCAGTATGAAACGCAGGCGGTGCCGCCGCGTCGGCGGGCTTCGGTGACGCTGGCGAAAATCGTGGCACTCAACGAGACCGGCGCCGCCCAGGCGGTCAGCGACAGCCAGGAGACCTATGCCTGGACACGCGCCGCGCTGATCGCGACCGGGATCGGCGCGGCACTTCTCGCTGGCCTGCTGGCCATGCTGATCGTGCGCGGCATCGCCACGGGTATCGCCTCGGTGGTGCGGCCGATGCAGGCTCTTGCCTCCGGCGAGCTGAGCGTCGCGATTCCTCATCGGGGCCTGCGCACCGAGATCGGGGCGATTGCCGACGCGGTTCAGGTGTTCAAAGACAACCTGCTGCGGATGAGGGCGCTCGAGGAGGAGACGGCTCAGGCGCGTCTGGCGGCGGCGGAGCAGCGCAAGGCGGCCATGCGGCAGATGGCGGACGGCTTCGAGGCCGCCGTCGGCGGCGTCATCGCCGCCGTCAACAGGGCGGCCAATGGGCTGCAGATATCCGCCCGCACCATGGCCGACACGGCCTCCCGCACCGCCAGCCAGTCGACCAGCGTCGCGGTGGCCGCTGAGCAGGCCGCCTCGAACGTCCGCACCGTCGCGGCTGCGGCCGAGGAGCTTGGGGCCTCGGTGGAGGAAATCGGCCGCCAAGTCGATGGCTCGGCCAGCCTCGCACAGCTGGTGGTCGCCGAGGCCGATCAGACCGGGCATCTGGTCCAGAGGCTGAGCGGCGCCGTGGCGCGGATCGACGAGGTGGTCGCGATGATCTCCAGCATCGCGAGCCAGACCAATCTCCTGGCTCTGAACGCCACCATCGAGGCGGCCCGGGCCGGCGAGGCGGGGAGGGGGTTCGCGGTGGTCGCCGCCGAGGTCAAGGAACTCGCCAATCAGACGGCGCGCGCGACCCAGGACATTTCGGAGCAGATCGGGCAGATCCACGGCTCGACCGGGCAGGCCGTCGCGGCGATCGATGCGATCACCCTCCGCATCAAGGAGATCAGCGGGGTGTCCACCAACATCGCAGCCGCCGTCGAGCAACAGGGTGCGGCCACGCAGGAGATCGTGCGCAACGTCACCCATGCCTCGGCCGGGACGGCCGAGGTGACGGGCAACATCACCGATGTGGCGCAGGCATCGGAGGAAACGGGTGCGGCGGCGAGCCAGGTGTTGGCGGCGGCCTCGGAGCTGTCGCACCAATCCGAAACCCTGTCGTCGGAGGTCGAGCGTTTCCTGGCGACTGTGCGCGCCGCCTGATCCTCCCTCGGAGGGATCGCGTCAGGCCGCTTTCAGGATCGGATCGGCCTGACGAGGCCGGAGAACGGCGCTTCGGCGCCCTCCGCGAGGGGAAGCCAGAGGAAGCGGCCGGGGTCGACAGGCCCCGGCAGCACGAGGCGTCCCGGCGGCACCGGCGCGAAGCCAAAGCGGCGGTAATACGGCGCGTCGCCCACGAGGATGACGAGGCGGTGCCCACCCTTGCGGGCCGCATCGAGGCAGGCCTTCATCAGGGCGGAACCGATGCCGCGATCCGCAAAGCTCGGATCGACGGTCAGCGGGCCGAGCACCAGAAGGCGGCCGCCCTCGGCCTCCGCCGGCCCGACCCGGATCGAACCGGCGAGATAGGTTTCGACATGGGCCGTGAGGCACAGATCCGGCAGCGCCGCCGCACCCTCGCGCAGGCGGTAGGCGGTGCGGGCGAAGCGGCCCGGCCCGAAGGCCCGGGCGTGCAGCCGCTCGATGGCGGGGCCGTCGTCGGGATGCTCGCGGCGGATGGAGACGGGGAGGGGGCTCACGGCGTGCTCAGGGTGAGGCCGGCCTGAGGAGAGGGGGATTGCATCCGCAGGCCGGCTGGGGTCACGCCGCGCTCGCCGAGAAATCGATGCGTGGATCGATCCAGGTATAGGTCAGGTCGGAGAGCAGGTTCACCGCCAGCCCGAGCAGCGAGAAGATGTAGAGCGTCGCGAACACCACCGGGTAATCGCGGCCGACGATGGAGGTGAAGGACAGGAGTCCGAGCCCGTCGAGGGAGAAGATCGTCTCGATCAGGAGCGAGCCGGTGAAGAAGGCGGTGATGAAGGCGCCGGGGAAACCCGCGATCACGATCAGCATGGCGTTGCGGAAGACGTGGCCGTAGAGCACCCGCCGCTCGGACAGGCCCTTCATGCGGGCGGTGACCACGTATTGCTTGCGGATCTCGTCGAGGAACGAGTTCTTGGTCAGCAGGGTCGATGTGGCGAAGGCGCCGAGCACCAGGGCGGCGAGGGGCAGCGTCATGTGCCACGCGTAATCGACGGCCTTGCCCCACAGGCTCAGCGACTCGAAATTCTCGGAGGTGAGGCCCCGGATCGGGAAGATCTGCAAGAAGGAGCCGCCGGCGAACAAGATCACCAGCAGGATGCCGAACAGGAAACTCGGGATCGCGTAGCCGATGATCACGACGGCCGAGGTCCAGATATCGAAGCGCGAACCGTCGGCCACCGCCTTGCGGATGCCGAGGGGGATCGAGATCGCGTAGGAGATCAGCGTCATCCACAGGCCCAGCGAGATCGAGACCGGCAGCTTCTCCTTGATCAGCTCCAGGACCGAGACATCGCGGAAGTAGCTGCGCCCGAAATCGAACCGGGCATAGTCCCACAGCATCTTGCCGAAGCGTTCATAGGCGGGTTTGTCGAAGCCGAACTGCGCCTCGAGCTTCTTGATGAAGGCCGGGTCGAGCCCCTGCGCGCCGCGATATTTCGAGCTTTCGCCGCCGCTTCCGCTGCGGGTCGCGCCGCCGCCGAGATCGCCCTGGCCGCCGGTGATCCGCGAGAGCGATCCTTCCTGCTGCCCCTGAAGCTGGGCCAGCACCCGCTCGACCGGGCCGCCGGGGGCGAACTGGATGATGGCGAAGGTGATGAGCATGATCCCGAGGATGGTCGGGATCATCAGGGCGATGCGGCGCAGGATATAGGCGAGCATGTCAGGTCCTCAGCCCCGGCCGATCCGGCGCGCCTTGTCGGCGTCGTACCACCACAGGGCGGGCACGCCGAGCCCGTAGGTGGGCAGCGTCGCCGGCCGACCGAACATGTCCCAGGCGGCGATGCGGTATTCGGGCGAGTACCACATCGGAATCCAGTAGCGGCCGACGCGCAGGACCCGGTCGAGGGCACGGCAGGCGATGGTCAGGCTCGCACGGGACTCCGCCCCGGCGATCCGGTCGAGCAGGGCGTCGACGACCGGATCCGCGATGCCGGCGAGGTTGTTCGAGCCTTGGATCGTGGCCGAGCGCGCGCCGTAGGCCTCGCGCAGCTCCGGCCCGGGCGTGGCGTCGCCCGAGCTGTTCCGCACGACGATGTCGAAATCGAAGTCCCGCACCCGCGCCTGATACTGCGCGGCGTCCACCGCCCGCTGACGCGCCTTGATCCCGATCAGCCCGAGATTGCGGATGAAGGGCTGGACGATGGGTTCCCAGACGGAATCCGTGTCGAGGAACTCGAACTCGATCGGCTGGCCGCCCGGTAGCCGCACCACGCCACCCTCTCGGGTGCAGCCCGCCTCCTTGAGCAGCGCCACGGCACGGGCGAGCAGGGCCCGGTCCTGGCCCGACCCGTCCGGGACCGGCGGGGTCCAAGCCTCGCCGAAGACCTCCGCCGGCACCTTGCCGCTGAAGGGTTCGAGCAAGGCGAGTTCCTCGGCTGACGGCTTGCCCGTCGCCATCAGGTCGGTCTTCTGGAAGAACGAGACCGTGCGGCTATAGGCGCCGAACATCGCCGTGCGGTTGGTCCACGGAAAGTCGAAGCACAGGCCGATCGCCTCGCGGATGCGGGCATCCTTGAACATCTCGCGGCGGGTGTTGAAGAACCAGCCCTGGATCGCCGAGGGCGAGGCGTCGGGCAGTGTCTCGCGCTTCACCCGGCCCTCGCGCAGGGCGGGGAAATCGTAGCCCGTCGCCCAGATCCGCGAGGTGAATTCCTGGCGATAGCTGTAGGCCCCGCCCTTGAACGCCTCGAAGGCGACTTGGCGATCGCGGAAATACTCGTAGCGGAGCTGGTCGAAATTGTTCTGGCCGACCATGACCGGCAGGTCCGCCGCCCAGTAATCCGGCACGCGCTCCAGTTCGATGAAGCGGCCGATATCGATCCGCCCAACCTGATAGGGGCCCGAGCCGAGCAGGGGCTTGAGGGTCTGGGCCTCGAAGTCGCGGCCCTCGAAGAACTGGGCCGAGAAGATCGGCAGTTGCGCCACGATCAGCGGCAGGTCGCGGCTGCGGCCGGCGGCGAAGCGGAGCACGAGCGTCTCGTCGCCCTCGGGCGTCGCCTCGGCGAGGTCACGGATCACCTGCGAGATGGTCGGATGCCCCTTCTCCTTGAGGATGTTCAGGGAGAAGGCCACGTCCCGCGCCGTCAGGCGTGAGCCGTCGTGAAAGTGCGCCTGCGGGCGCAGGGTGAAGCGGTAGGTCAGGCCATCGGCGCTGATCTCCACCGCTCGGGCGACCAAGCCATAGAGCGCGTCGGGCTCGTCGAGGGCCCGCACCATCAGGCTGTCGAAGGTGAAGTTGATGCCCGCCGCGCCGTTGCCCCGGAAGACATAGGGGTTGAGCGTGTCGAAGGTATCGAAGGCCTGGTTCCCGAAGGTCTGGACCAGCTGGGTCGAGAAGCGCCCGCCCTTGGGCGCCATCGGGTTCACGTAGTCGAAATTGTGGAAGTCGGGCCCGTATTTGAGCTCACCGAAACTCGACAGGCCGTGGGCGGTCCGAGCGCCCTCGGCGCGGGACGGGCGGGGCAGGGCGGTGGCAAGAGCCAGCGCTCCGCTGCCGAGGACCACGCCCCGGCGCGTCGCGCCCGTGCTCAACGGGGGGCTCCCGTCTTCGCGGCCAGGGCCTCGTCGTACCACCAGATGGTCGGGAAGCCGGAGGAGCCGTATTTCGGCAGCAAAGCGGGATGGCCGAAGCGGTTCCAGCGGATCGTCCGCGTCACCGGCGAGGACCATTGCGGCACCACGAAGTTGTGGGCCAGCAGGGCCCGGTCGAGGGCGCGGGTCGAGGCGATCAGGGTCTCCCGGTCCTGGGCGTAGATCAGCTTCTCGATCAGGGCGTCGATGCCCGCATCCTTGATCCCGGCGATGTTGCGCGAACCGGGATTGTCGGCGGCGGCCGAGCCCCAGAATTCACGCTGCTCATTGCCCGGCGACAGCGATTCCGGCCAGTTCGAGGTGGTGATGTCGAAGTCGAAATTGCGCAGCCGGTTCTGGTACTGCGCCGGGTCGATGACCCGGATCGAGCTCTGGATGCCGATGAGCTTCAGTTGCGCGGCGTAGGGCAGGATCACCCGCTCGAACACGTTCTGGAATTCGAGGAACTCGACCGTCAGCGGCTCGCCGGTCGCCTTGGAGACCATCTGGCCGCCCTTCAGCTCGTAGCCGGCCTCCCGCAGCAGGCCGACCGCCTTGCGCAGGTTGGCGCGCACCGCCTCCGGGGTGTCGTTGACGGGGTTGGTGTAGGGCTCGGTGAAGACGCGCTCCGGCAGCTTGTCCTTCACGCTCTCCAGGATGACCTTCTCCAATCCTTCCGGCAGTCCGGAGGAGGCGAGTTCCGAGCCGTAGAAGTAGGAATCGATCCGGCTGTAGAGGCCGTAGAACAGCTGCCGGTTCATTTCCTCGAAGTTGAGGGCGAGGTTGAAGGCGCGGCGCACCCGCTCGTCCTTGAACTTGTCCCGGCGCAGGTTGAACACGAAGGCCTGCATGAGCCCGGTGCCGCGCCCGGGGAACTCCGCCTTGACGAGGCGGCCCTCCTTCACGGCGGGGAAGTCGTCATAGGCGGTCGCCCAGTTGCGGGCGATGTTCTCGACGCGGAAGTCGTAGAGATCGCCCTTCAGCGCCTCCAGCAGGACCGAACCGTCGCGGAAATATTCGTTGCGGATGGTGCCGAAATTGTTGCGGCCCCGGTTCACGGCCAGATCCTTGCCCCAGTAATCGGCCACGCGTTCATAGGTGGCCGAGCGGCCGGGATCGACCTTGGCGAGGCGATAGGGACCCGAACCGAGGGGGATCTCCAGCGTCGTCTCGCTCGGGTTGCGCGGCTTGCCGTCCTTGTCCTTGCCGGTCCACCAGTGTTTGGGCAGCACCTGCATCTGGCCGAGCACCTGCGGCAGCTCACGGTTGCCGGCCTCGGCGAAGGTGAACACCACCTCGCGCTCCCCCCCCGCCTCGGCCTTCGCCACGCTGTGATAATAGGCGGCGTAGAACGGGCTGTTCGCCTTCAGCGTCTCGAAGGACCAGATCACGTCCTCGACGGTGATCGGCTCGCCGTCGTGCCAGCGCGCCCCGTCGCGCAGGCGGTAGGTGACCGACTTGCCGTCGGGGGCGATCCGCACGGCCTCGGCGAGGAGCCCGTAGGAGGAGAACGGCTCGTCGCCCGAATCCTCCATCAGCGTGTCGTAGATCTGGGTGATCCCGCCTTCGAGGTCGCCCTTCAACCCGTTGACGATGAAGTTGAGGTTGTCGAAGCCGCCCTGGGCTCCGAGCCGCACCAGGCCGCCCGCGGGCGCCTTCGGGTCGACGTACTCGAAATGCGGGAAGTCGGGGCCGTATTTCGGTTCGCCGAGCAGGGTCAGCGCGTGGCGCCAGCTGCCGGGTGCCTCCTGCGCCGAGACCTTGGAGGCGGATTCGGCGGGCTCCTGAGCGACGGCTTGGCCGCGCAAGCCCAGGGTGACGAGCGCTCCGGCGAGGAAGCTGCGGCGTGCGATCACGGCGTGTCCTGTCACGTTGGCGCGGTCTCCCGGTCCCATGGAGAAATCGTCGGGCGCCGTTCTAGGACGGAGCCGGCCCCGGCGCAAAGACGCCGCGAGCGCGCAGGCCGAGCGGCCACGAAAAAGGCCGGGCATGGTGGGCCCGGCCTTTCACAATTCGCTCGCTTTGCCGGCCTTACGGCTTCGGCGCGTCGGGGTCGGCCTTGGCCGGCGGCTCGGTGGCCGGCGGTGCCTCGGGGGAAGCCGGCTGCGCCTTGGTCGGGATGTCGCCGGAGGGCTTGGCCTCCGGAGCCTGGGCGGGCGCGACCTCGTTGCGCTGTGGCTGGACCTCCGGCGCCGGGACGGGGCGGGCGGTGTCCTTGCCATCACCCGACTGGGTGGCGCCGCGCGGCGCGTTGGTCTCGGGCGCCTTGTCCTTGTCGCCGGTCTGGCTCTCGACCGGCTTCGCCTCCGAAGGTTTGGCCTCCGGCTTCGCCTCGGCGGGCTTGGTCTCCGCGGGCTTGGCCTCGGCCGGCTGGCCGCCCTCCGCCTTCTTGTCGGCTTCGGCGGCCTTCTCGTCCTTTTTCTCCGCCACCGGCAACGGCTTCGGGCTGTCGGAGAGGGTGCGCAGATAGGCGATGACGTTGGCGCGCTCGGTCGGCGAGGAGATGCCGGCGAAGGCCATCTTCGTGCCCTTCACGTAGCCCTTCGGGTTCTCGAGGAAGTGGTCGAGATCCTCGTAGGTCCAGGCGCCGCCCTTCTCCTTCAGGCCGGCGGAGTAATCGAAGCCCTCGTGATGCGCCTTCTGGCGCTCCACGATGTCCCAGAGGTCCGGGCCGACCTTGTTCGGGCCGCCCTTCTCGAAGCTGTGGCAGGCCTGGCAGGCCTTGGTGCCGCCCTTGCCCTTGTCGGCATCGGCACCGGCCAGCCGCACGGCGATGGGCTCGACCTTCGGCGCCGCCGCCTCGGCACCGGCACTTTTCGGCTCGGGCTCGGGCAGGGGGTAGCCGGCATTTCCGGCGGGCTTCGGATGATAGATCAGCTCCGCCACGAAGCCCGACCCGACCGCGAACAGGAGGGCACCCAGGACAGCGCCCGCGACCTTGTTCAGCTCGAAGGAATCCATGCTCGACAGCTCCGGCGCACGGGATCAGGACCCGGCAGTGAGGGCCCGACGGGCAGGCGCCGGACTTTGGAGGATTTCAAGGGTGATTAGCCGCTCCGGCCCGATCTTGACAATGGGCCACCGGCGCTGCGCGCTGTCGCAGAGCGGCAATCCGCACAGCTTGTTGGAAAAATAATGCGTCGCGTTGCCGCCATGCCAGCGCCCGGCGGCCGGAAATGACAATCGGGAGTCCGGCTGCTAGACGCTCACCGCCCGCGACCTCCCTACGCGATACGCTCCTTTTTCGAAGCGCCCCGCAATCATGTCCGATCCGCTGATCCTGATTCCGGCGCGCCTCGCCGCGACCCGTCTGCCGTCGAAGCCGCTGGCCGACATCGCGGGCGAGCCGATGATCGTGCATGTCTGGCGCCGGGCGGTGGAGGCGGGCATCGGCCCGGTCGTGGTCGCCACCGACACCGACGCCATCGCCGCCGCGATCGAGGCGCAGGGCGGTCTGGCGGTGATGACGCAGCCGGATCACCCCTCCGGCTCCGATCGCTTGGCGGAAGCCCTGGAGATCGTCGATCCGGACGGTCACCACGATGTCGTCGTCAATGTCCAGGGCGATCTGCCGACCATCGATCCCACCATCATCGCCGCGGCGGTCACTCCGCTCGCCGACCCGCAGGTCGACATCGCCACCCTCTGCGCGGTGATCCACCGGCCGGAGGAGATGGACGATCCGAACGTGGTCAAGATCATCGGCCACAGTGTCGGCCCGAACCGGCTGCGGGCGCTCGCCTTCACCCGCGCCCGCGCCCCCTGGGGAGACGGGCCGCTGTTCCACCATATCGGCCTCTACGCCTATCGTCGGAAGGCGCTGGCCCGCTTCGTGCGCCTGCCGCAGGGAGAGCTGGAGCGCCGCGAGAAGCTGGAGCAGCTGCGCGCTCTTGAAGCCGGCATGCGCATCGACGCGGTGATCGTCGACGACCTGCCCCTCGGCGTCGATACCCCCGCCGATCTGGAGCGCGCCCGCACGCTGCTCGCCATCCGCCGTCTCAACTGAAATCCGAACCGATGACCAACCAGACGATTGCCTATCAGGGCGAGCCCGGCGCCAACTCGCACATCATCTGCTCGCAGGCCTATCCCGGCTGGACGGCCTTGCCCTGCGCGACCTTCGAGGATGCCTTCGCCGCCGTGAGCGAGGGCAAGGCGGCGCTCGCCATGATCCCGATCGAGAACTCGATTGCCGGGCGCGTCGCCGACATCCACCATCTCATCCCGACCTCCCGGCTGCACATCGTCGCCGAGCACTTCCTGCCGATCCATTTTCAGCTGATGGTGCTGCCGGGGACGAGGGCCGAGAGCCTGACCAGCGTTCACAGCCACATCCACGCCCTCGGCCAGTGCCGCCGGATCATCCGCCGCCTCGGCCTCAGGGCGGTCGTGGCCGGCGACACGGCCGGCGCCGCCCGTGAGGTCGCCGAGGCCGGGGATCCGACCCGCGCCGCCCTGGCTCCGGCCCTGGCCGCCGAGGTCTACGGCCTCGACATCATCGCGCGCGACGTGGAGGACGAGGCCCACAACACCACCCGCTTCGTGGTGTTCTCGCCCGAGCCGGTCGAGCGCGATCCCGGCAACGGCCCGACCGTGACGAGCTTCATCTTCCGCGTCCGCAACATTCCGGCCGCGCTCTACAAGGCGCTGGGGGGCTTCGCCACCAACGGCGTGAACATGTCGAAGCTCGAGAGCTACATGGTCGAGGGGAAGTTCACCGCGACCCAGTTCTATGCCGAGGTCGACGGACATCCCGAGGATGACGGGCTGCGCCGGGCCCTCGACGAATTGCGCTACTTCTCGAAGGAATTGCGCATCATCGGCACCTACCCGGCCCACCCGTTCCGGGAGACGACGCGGCAGGCGGCGGAGTAACGCGGTTCACGCCGGATGGCGCTGGCTCGTCTCGCGTGATCGCGCGGCGAAGCCGTCGCAATTTGCGGCATCGCCATCACGAGGCTGAACCGCACCTCAGGCAGCGGCGGATCTGCCTTTATGAACCAGATCCGCCACCTGTCCCGTCAAACCGCGTCGGCGGGCTTGTCCTTGTTGGCCTCGGGCTTCGGGCCGCCCTTGGAGACGCCGACGAGAGCCGGGCGCAGCGTGCGGTCGCCGATGATGTAACCGGTCTGGACCACCTGCACGACCGTCCCGTTCGGCACCTCGGTGTTCGGCACCTCGAACATCGCCTGATGGCGGTTCGGATCGAAGCGCTGCCCGTTGGGGTCGACCACCTTCACGCCGTGGCGCTCCAGGGTCTTGGCGAGATCCCGCTCGGTCAGTTCGATGCCTTCGATCAGCCCCTTGAAGGCGCCCTCGGCCCCCGCCCGGGCGTCTTCCGGTACACTCTCGAGAGCGCGGCGGATGTTGTCGGCGGCGTTGAGCATGTCGCGGGCAAAGCTCGTCACGGCGTAGGTGCGCGCGTCGGCCACCTCGCGCTCGGTCCGGCGGCGCAGGTTCTCCATCTCCGCCAGCGTGCGCAGCAGGCGGTCCTTGAACTCGTCGCGCTCGGCGATCGTGGTGGCCAGGGCCTCGGCATCCGCGCCCGCCGCCTGCGGAGCGGCTTGGGCCGTCTCTGCGGAGGTGGCCGCCTCGGCCCCGTTGCGCCGGTCCTGGTTCTCCATGTCGTCAGCCATCATCGTGCGATCGATCAGGTCTCGAAGGGGGTTGGGTCGGCGCTGATATCATTCGGGCAAAGCCTGAAATCAAGCTTGGGTCGCACCGGCTCCGTCACAGTTCCCGCGGCGGCGGGGAATCGACCAGCGCATCGAGCCCCTCGGCCCGCAGGGCCGCGACATCGCTCGCGAAGACCTCCATCACCGCCGCGCGGATCATCGCGAGGCGGTCGGGCTGCATGACGCGGGTGCCGGTGAGGTCGGTCACGTAGAACACGTCCACCGCCCGTTCGCCGAAGGTCGCCACATGGGCCGAGGTGATGTTGAGGCTCAGGCGGTTGAGCGCCGTCGTCAGCTCGTAGAGCAGGCCGGGCCGGTCGAGGCCGGTGATCTCCACCACCGTTTCGCGGCTCGACAGGGCGTTGTCGATCGACACGTCCGGTGGCACCAGGAAGGTCTTGGGCGGCTGCTTCGGATGCTTGTCGGCGACCAGCTCGGCGATCTTGATCTCGCCCTTCAGCGCGCGCTCGATGGCGGTGGCGATGCGCCCGGCGCGGCGCAATTCGTCCTCGTCCCGTTCGAAGGCGCGGGAGATGAAGATCGAATCGAGGGCGAAGCCGTCCGTCGTCGTGAAGATCTGCGCATCGACGATGTTGCCGCCGGTGGTGGCGCAGGCGCCGGTGATGATGGCGAGCAGGCGCGGATGATCCGGCGAGTAGACCGTCAGCTCGGTCACGCCGCGCACCGGATCGGTCTCGTAGGTGGTGGCGCTGGTGCGGCCCTCCTCCATCACGGTGCGCAGGAAGCGGGCGTTCTTGTAGTGGCGGGTGCTGTCCACCTTCAGCCAATAGGCTTGGTTGTGGCGCGCGGCATAGGCGTCGAACACCTCCGCGTTCCAGTCGGAGAGCTGCTCGCGCAGGGCCATCTGGATCAGCCGCACCCGGTCGGTGCGGGCGATCTCCGAATGGCCGCCGGAGAGCACGACCTCGGTCTCGTCGTAGAGGGTGCGCAGCAGCGTCCCCTTCCAGGCGGTCCAGACACCGGGGCCGACCGCCTTGATGTCCGCGACGGTGAGGATCATCAGAAGCTTCAGCCGCTCCAGGCTCTGCACCTCGCTCGCGAATTTCTCGATGGTGCGGTGGTCGGAGAGGTCACGGCTCTGGGCCGTCATCGACATCAGCAGGTGATGCTCCACCAGCCACGAGACCGTCTCGGTTTCCGCCTGGCTGAGGCCGAAGCGCGGGCCGAGCTTGCGGGCGATGGCCGCGCCGGCGACGGAATGGTCCTCTGGGCGCCCCTTGGCGATGTCGTGCAGGAGGATGGCGACGTAAAGCGCGCGACGGTTGTGGATCGTGTCGATCAGGCGCGAGGCGACCGGGTGCTCCTCCCGTGCCCGGCCGGAATCGATCGCCGAGAGCACGCCGAGGGAGCGCAGCAGATGCTCGTCCACCGTGTAGTGGTGGTACATGTTGAACTGCATCATCGCCACGATCCGCCCGAAATCCGGGATGAAGCGGCCGAGCACGCCGGCCTCGTTCATCAGCCGCAGGATCGTCTCCGGCGCGTTCTTCGAGGTGAGGATGTCGAGGAACAGCCGGTTGGCTTCCACATCGTTGCGGACCGCGTGGGTGATGAGCTTGAGCGACCGGTTGGCGAGGCGCGCCGCGTCCGGGTGGATCGGCAGGTTGTGCCGGTCGGCGAGCCAGAACAGGCGGATCAGGTTGACCGGGTCGCGCTCGAAGGCATCCTCGCCGCGGATGTTGACGCGGCCGTTATCGATCCAGAAATCCTCGGCCTCCATCGAGGTCGCGCGGAAGCGGTCGCGGAAGCGGCCGATCCAGCGGTCGAGCACCGGCGTGCGCTTGGCGTGGCGCGCCTCCAACTCGGCGCAGACGATGGCGGTGAGGTCGCCCACATCCTTGGCGATCAGGAAATAGGCCTTCATGAAGCGCTCGACGCCGGACAGGCCGCCGCGGGCGCCGAAGCCGAGCCGCTCGGCGATCTTCGGCTGGAGCCCGAACGAGAGCCGCTCCTCCGGCCGGCCGGTGACGAAGTGGATGTGGCAGCGCACCCGCCACAGGAATTCCTCGCAGCGCTCGAACAGCTTGTACTCGTCCTGGGTGAACAGGCCGGCATGGACCAGCTCGACCTGATCGCGCACGCGGTAGGCGTATTTGGCGATCCAGAACAACGTGTTGAGATCGCGCAGGCCGCCTTTGCCGTCCTTCACGTTGGGCTCGACGAGGTAGCGGGAGGCGCCGGCCTTGGCGACGCGGGCGTCGCGCTCCCGCAGCTTGGCATCCACGAATTCGGAGGCCGAGCCGATCACCAGTTCGGTGTCGAAGCGGGTCACCAGCTCCTCGTAGAGATTGCGCGAGCCGAACAGGAAGCGGGATTCGAGCAGGGCGGTGCGGATCGTCATGTCGGCGCGGCCCTCGCGCAGGCATTCCTCGACGGAGCGCGTGGCGTGACCGACCTTCAGCTTGAGATCCCACAGCACGTAAAGCATCGCCTCGACGACGCTCTCCGACCATGCGGTCTGCTTGTAGGGCAGCAGGAACAGCAGATCGATGTCCGAGCCCGGCGCCATGGTTCCGCGCCCGTAGCCGCCGGTGGCGACGATGGCGAGGTGCTCGCCGGTCGAGGGATTGTCGTTGGGATAGAGCCGCCAGACTACGGCATCGTAGATCGCCCGCACCACCGCATCGGTCAGGCGGCTCAACCTTTGGGCGCAGGCGAGGCCGTCGCGCTCCTTCAACAGGAGCCGCTCGGCATCCTTGTGGCCGGCATCGATCACCCTGCGCAGCTCGGGCACCAGCAGGCCGCGCAGTTTTGTCGGCTCGCGGGCGTCGCGGTCGAGGGAGGCGACGATTTTTTCGAGGACGGGAACGGGGTCGAACATGGCCGTTGCGTTAGCATGTTACGCTCGCGGCGGCATCGCCCGGTTGCATGCTCCCAACCCGTTCTCTTTCGCGAATTTTTCGTTTGACGAAAAGAACGGGACTATTCTAGCCATCGTGAGGATCCGGGCCTCAGAGCCCGGTCCGCCCAGGGAGACAGCCGACATGATCCACCGTCGCACCGTCCTGTCCGCATTCGCCGGCTTGATCGGCCTGTTGGCTGCGGGGGCGGATTTGCGGGCGGCGGAGATCTCCGAGATCCGGCTCGACTGGGCGACCTACAATCCGGTCAGCCTCGTCCTGAAGGAAAAGGGCTTTCTCGAGGAGGCGCTGAAGCCGCAGGGCATCAAGGTCCGCTGGACGCAGTCGCTCGGCTCCAACAAGGCGCTCGAATTCCTCAATGGCGGCGCCATCGATTTCGGTTCCTCGGCCGGCGCGGCGGCATTGCTCGCGCGAATCAACGGCAACCCGGTCAAAGCCGTCTACGCCTATTCCCGGCCCGAATGGACGGCGCTCGTCACCCGCAAGGATACGAACATTGTTGGGCCGGCCGACCTCAAGGGCAAGCGCATCGCGGTTACCCGCGGCACCGATCCGCATATCTTCCTAATCCGCGCCCTGCAGAAAGCCGGTCTCACCGAGAAGGACGCCAAGCTCGTCCTGCTGCAGCATGCCGACGGCCGAACCGCCCTGGATCGCGGCGACGTCGATGCCTGGGCCGGCCTCGACCCGATGATGGCGGCGGCCGAGATCGAGAGCGGCGATGTGCTGTTCTACCGCGATGCCTCGGCCAACACCTGGGGCGTGCTCGACGTGCGCGAGGATTTTGCCAAGGCGCATCCCGATCTCGTGAAGACCGTCATCGCGGCCTACGAGCAGGCGCGGGCCTATTCCCTGGCCCATCCCGAGGCGCTGAAGAACGCGCTGGTGACCGCGACGAAGCTGCCGGAGGCGGTGATCGCCAAGCAGCTGGAGCGCACGGATCTGAGTCAGCCGGCCATCGGTTCCACCCAGGCCGAGAGCATTCGCGCCGCCGGCCTTGCCTTGCAGCAAGCGGGTGTCATCCCGGCTTCCACCGATGTCGCGGCGGCGGTCGATGGGCTGATCGACCCGCAATTCAACCCGGCGCCCGGCCGCTAAGACCCGCATGAACAATCCGGTCGCGCTCTCCACACCCGAGGACGGGACGGTGGCCGCCTCCCGGCGCGCCGCCGTCCTCGGGATCGGCGCGCGGGCGGCTCTGGGCGTCCTGCTGCCGCTCGTGCTCGCCCTCGGCTGGGAGATCGCGGTCGGTGCGGGCTGGGCCTCCGGGCGCCTGCTGCCGCCGCCGAGCCGGATCGGCGCCGCGCTCTGGGCGCTCGCCGCCTCGGGCGAACTCTGGATGCATGTCGAGGCGACGCTGATCCGGGTCGGGCTCGGCTTCGCTTTCGGCGCGGGCGCCGGCATCCTGGCGGGGGCGCTCACCGCGACGCTGCCCCTTTTGCGCTGGTTGGTCGATCCGAGCCTGCAGGCCCTTCGCGCCGTGCCGTCCCTCGCCTGGGTGCCGCTGTTCATCCTGTGGTTCGGCATTCTGGAGACGCCGAAGGTGGCGCTGATCGCCGTCGGCGTGTTCTTCCCCGTCTATATCGGGGTCGCCGGCGCCATCGCCTCGGTCGATCGCAAGCTGGTGGAGGTGGGCCGCATCTTCCGCCTGTCGAAGCCGGCGCTCGCCCGGCGCATCCTATTGCCGGCGGTGCTGCCGGCGACGCTGACGGCCCTGCGCACCGGGCTCGGCCTCGGCTTCCTGTTCGTGGTGGCCGCCGAATTGATGGGGGCCTCGGAAGGGCTCGGATACCTGCTGCTCGACGGCCAGCAATTCAGCAAGCCCGACCAGATCCTGGCCGCGATCATCAGCTTCGCCGTCGTCGGCAAGGCCGCCGACGCGCTGCTCGTCGCCCTGACCGCGCCCCTGGTGCGCTGGCAGGACACCGCGCGGGAGACGCTGTGAGGCCGCCATGCTGACCATCCAGAGCCTCGCCAAGACCTATACCGACGGTACCCGTGCCCTGGAGGGGATCGATCTCGCGGTCCAGAGCGCCGAGATCGTCGCCCTGATTGGCGGGTCCGGCTGCGGCAAGACCACGCTGCTGCGCCTCATCGCCGGGCTCGACCGGCCGAGCGCCGGCCGCATCAGCCTCGACGGCGAGCCGATCACCCGGCCCCATCCCGGCGTCGGTCTCGTTTTCCAGGAGCCGCGTCTGCTGCCCTGGCTCGATGTGGCGGACAATGTCGGCTTCGGCATCCACAACCTGCCGAAATCCGAGCGGGCGGAGCGTGTCGCCCATGCCCTGGAGCGCGTCGGCCTCGCCGAGCATGCCCACCGCTGGCCACGCGAATTGTCCGGCGGGCAGCAGCAGCGCGTGTCCATCGCCCGTGCCTTCGTCGCCAATCCGAGGGTGCTGCTGCTCGACGAGCCGTTCTCGGCCCTCGACGCCTTCACCCGCAAGGATCTGCACCGCCATCTTCTCGCCCTCTGGGAGGAGGTGCGGCCGACGGTGCTGATCGTCACCCACGACGTGGCCGAGGCGGTGGCGCTGGCCGACCGGGCCATCGTCATGCGCCCCCGGCCGGGACGGCTGGACGACACCGTTGCCCTCTCGATGCGCCGTCCGCGCGATCCCGCGGCTCCGGCGAGCGAGGCGGCGGCTCGCACCGTCCTGGCGGCCCTCGACCGCTCGCTGCGTCCGCACGAGCCCTCCCGCGCGCCGCAGCTTGCCGGAGGCAGCTCGTTCTGAGGTGTTAAGGCCGCCGGAAAACCGCTAAGCCCGGCCGCACGAAAAAATGGAGGACACCCCGATGGACGCCAACGCCCTGCGCGCTCTCCAGGCCCCCCTCAAGAACAAGTATCGCGAGGCGCCGGATTCCGCGGTGATCACCCTCAAGGCCAAGGGTGCGCTCGACGACACCAGCATCGCCTGCAAGGTCGAGACCGGACGCGCCCTGGCGGTCGCCGGCCTGCACCCGGCGACCGGCGGTTCGGGCGCCGAGCTGTGCTCCGGCGACATGCTGCTCGAAGCCCTCGTCGCCTGTGCCGGCGTCACGGTGAAGGCGGTGGCGACCGCCCTCGAAATCCCGCTGAAGAGCGGCACCGTCAGCGCCGAGGGCGATCTCGATTTCCGCGGCACGCTCGGTGTCGACAAGGAGGCGCCGGTGGGCTTCCGGGCGATCCGCCTGACCTTCGACCTCGACACCGACGCGCCGCAGGAGAAGCTCGACCAGCTCCTCAAGCTCACCGAGCGCTACTGCGTCGTGTTCCAGACCCTCAACCACAAGCCGGAACTCGCCGTCAGCGCCTCGCGCTCCTGAGAGGCCGAGCTTATCTAACGGGCGTCATGCGCCTGCTCATCATCGAGGACGACCGCGAGGCCGCCGCCTATCTGGTCAAAGCGTTCCGGGAAGCC
This sequence comes from Methylorubrum zatmanii, assembly GCF_014845115.1. Lineage (GTDB taxonomy): Bacteria > Pseudomonadota > Alphaproteobacteria > Rhizobiales > Beijerinckiaceae > Methylobacterium > Methylobacterium zatmanii. The sequence goes on from NZ_NKUI01000013.1 coordinate 20,747, forward strand.
GGGCACGCCGTGGACCATGCCGGCGACGGCCTCGACGGCTACGCGCTCGCCCGCGAGGGCGATTACGATGTGCTGATCGTCGACCGGATGCTGCCCAAGCTCGACGGGCTCTCGCTGGTCCGCTCCCTGCGCGAGCAGGCAATCGCCACCCCGGTCCTGATCCTCTCCGCCCTCGGGCAGGTGGACGACCGGGTGAAGGGCCTGCGCGCGGGCGGCGACGATTATCTGCCGAAGCCCTACGCCTTCTCCGAGCTTCTGGCCCGCACCGAGGTGCTCGCCCGCCGCAGAGCCAGCGTGCCGGGCGTGACCGAAGCCACCGCCTACCGGGTCGGGGATCTCGAGCTCGACCGTCTGTCGCACCGCGTCACCCGCGCCGGCCGCGAGATCGTGCTGCAGCCCCGCGAATTCCGGCTGCTCGAATACCTCATGCGCCATGCCGGCCAGGTCGTGACCCGCACGATGCTGTTGGAGCATGTCTGGGATTATCACTTCGATCCGCAGACCAACGTCATCGACGTTCACGTCTCCCGTCTACGCGGGAAGATCGATCGCGGCTTCGAGAATCCGATGATCCATACGGTGCGCGGCGCCGGCTACGTCATCCGGGCGGACGACCCGCAGCTCCCGTGACCGAAGCGCCCGCCCCGCCGCAGGACGGTCGCCTCGCGCGCCTCGGGAAGATCTTCCGCACGACGGCCTTCAAGCTGTCGCTCGCCTATCTCGTGCTGTTCGCGCTGCTCGCCTCGCTCGGCCTCGGCTACGTCGCCTGGAACGCGCGGCGGGTGCTCGACGACCAGATCGTCTCGACCATCGACGCCGAGATCAACGGCCTGTCCGAGCAATACACGGCCGGCGGCCTGCGCCGCCTCATCGCCGTGGTGGAGCGGCGGGCGCAGGAGCCCGGTGCCTCGCTCTATCTCGTCACGACCCCGGCGGGGGAGCACGTCGTCGGCAATGTGAGCCGGGTGCCGAGCGGGATCCTGTCCCACCCCGGCCAGTACGAGAGCGTCTACGGTCGCGGTTCGGAATCGGACCGGGCCGAGCACCGGGCGATCATGCGGGTCTACACCTTGGCCGGCGGTTTCCGTCTCCTCGTCGGCCGCGACACCGAGGAACGCGATCGCCTGCGGGCGGCCATCGGCAACACCTTCGGCTCCTCCCTGGCCCTGGTTGTGCTGCTCGGCGTCGTCGGCGGCTGGTTCGTGGCGAGCCGCGTGCTCAAGCGCGTCGACGACATGACCGAGACGACCCGCACCATCATGGCCGGCAATCTCGACGGTCGCCTGAGGGTCGCCGGCACGGGGGACGAGCTCGACCGCCTCGCCCAGAACCTGAACCTGATGCTGGAGCGCATCGGCGAATTGATGCGCGGCATGAGGGAGGTCTCCGACAACATCGCCCACGATCTCAAGACGCCGCTCACCCGCCTGCGCAACCGGGCCGACGAAGCCCTGCGGACCGTCCAAACCCCGGATGAACTGCGCGCGGCCCTTGAAGGCGTGATCGAGGACAGCGATGGCCTGATCCGGGTGTTCAACGCCCTGCTCACCATCGCCCGCCTGGAGGCCGGCAGCGCCCCCGAGGGCTTCCGCCGCTTCGATGCCGGTGAGGTCGCCCGAGAGGTCGCCGAACTCTACGAGCCGCTGGTCGAGGAGAGGGGCCTGACTCTGAGCGTCACCATCGAGCCGGAACTGATCCTCGATGGCAATCGCGAATTGGTGGGTCAGGCCATCGCCAACCTCATCGACAACGCCATCAAGTATGGCGGAGAGCGTGAGGGCGGCGAGATCGCCGTCAGCGCCCGGCGCGGCGAGGGAGTCATTCGAATAGGGGTGGCCGATCACGGCCCCGGCATCCCCGAGACGGAGCGCGGACGGGTGCTCGACCGCTTCGTCCGCCTCGACGCGGCCCGGTCCCGCCCCGGCTTCGGATTGGGTCTCAGCCTCGTCAACGCGGTCGCCCGGCTCCATGGCGGCCGGTTCGATCTCGGCGACAACGCGCCGGGCCTCGCCGCCGAGTTGAGCCTGCCCGAGACGTCGGCGGGTTAGAGTGCCTCACAAAACTCCCGAGGAGTACGCTTTTGGTGAAGGCCGCAGTCGTGGTCCCGTCGGGGTGTCAAGCAGCGATTGGCTGAACCTGTGACGGGCCCCAGTTCCAAGGGAGGAGATCATCGATGCGCCGGGCGGGATGGTCGGGCAGGCGTGCGAGCACGTCGGCGAGCCACGCCTGGGGATCGATGCGGTTGAGCTTGGCTGTTTCGATCAGGGTGTAGAGCGCCGCGGCGCGATGGCCGCCTGTGTCCGAGCCGGCGAAGGTCCAGTTGCGGCGGCCCACCGCGATGGGGCGGATCGCGCGTTCGGCGGCATTGTTCGAGAGGCAGATGCGCCCGTTGTCGAGGAACCGGGTGAAGGCGGCCCAGCGCTTGAGCATGTAGTCGATCGCCCCCGCCACCGGAGCCTTGGCCGAGAGCTTGGCGCGGTTCTCCCGCAGCCATGCCTCCAGGCTGGCGACGAGGGCAGCCGAGCGGGTACCGCGATGGGCACGCCGCTCATCGGGGGCGAGGCCGTTGATGGCGCGCTCGACGACGAAGATCGCATCGATCCGCGTCACCGCCTCGACGGCGATAGGAGCCTTCCTCAACTCGGCCAGCTCGAAGAACTTGCGACGGGCATGGGCCCAGCAGGCCGCCTCGTGGATCGGGCCCGGCTTGCGGCCGGGTTCGTACAACCGGCCGAACCCCGAGAAGGCATCCGCCTGCACGATGCCGTGGAAGTCCCCGAGCCAGCTCTCGGCATGCGCCCCGGAGCGGTCGGGGGAGTAGAAGTAGGCCGCGGCCGGCGGCTCGGGCCCGCCGAAGGGCCGGTCGTCGCGCACC
>NZ_NKUI01000130.1 GCF_014845115.1 Methylorubrum zatmanii
CAGGGCGCCGTCCGGACCGGCCACGATCGCCTGTGGGCGGCTGTCTTGGGTCGGGATGGGGTATTCGGTCAGTTCGCCGTCGGGAGCGAGCCGCCCGATCCTGTTGCCCTGCTTCTCCGTGAACCAGATGGTGCCACCGGGTCCGACGGCCACGCTTTCCGGGTAGCTGTCGGGGATCGGGAGCGCGAAGAGCCCCACGTCGCCGGCGTGCGCCGGGCCGGTCAGGGCCAGGACGACCGGAAGGCTCCCGAGGCGCAGCGGCCGGAGGCGGAAGCGCGAGATTTCGTCGATCACACTCCGGGCATGCCTGCGCAAGGCCTGGGGGACGCGGGCAATCAAGGAGAATTTCAACACGGCTTTCCCTCCCACCTTGGAGGGGCTAGCATCTGTAGCGACTACAGGTTCAAGGAGATTTGCATGGGCATCGTTCCTGCGTCGCGCGGACGCGCTGCCCTGACCATCGGGGCGCTTTCTGAGGGAACCGGCGTCAACATCGAGACGATCCGGTATTACGAGAAGGTCAAGCTCCTGCCGGCACCGCCCCGGACGGCCGGGAACCAGCGGATCTACGATCGAGCTCACCGGCAGAGGTTGACCTTCATCCGCCGGGCCCGCGAGCTCGGGTTCAGCGTCGAGGACATCCGGGCGCTGCTGACGCTCGTCGACCGCCACGCGGTCACCTGCGGGGAAGTCCAGGGCGTCGCCGACCGCCAACTGATCGCGGTGCGGGCGAAGATCGCCGACCTCCGGCGGATGGAGCGCGTCCTGAAGGACATGACCGCGGCCTGTATCGGCGGCCTCGTACCCGACTGTCCGATCATGGAGACGCTGTTCCAGGACGAGGACTCGTGACGCCTGCATCCGCCGGCCGTATGCTTCGGGCACGCGGCCGGCGGCTTCCCGCCGCCTCAGGTGGCCGACGGCCTGCTCCACACGTGACCGCCAGCAGCGAGCGCGCTCAAACCGGCACCCTCCGAGGCCGGCCGATAGGTTCGCGGGCAGACGCCGCCGAGCCTGTTCGACAATCCAGACCGAACTTCGCATTCACCTCTGGCCGATACGGAACCGAAGAAACTTCCGGCCCGGCGGAAACCTGAAGCTGCTCCAGGTTTGTTGACCATCGTGCGTGCGGCCATCGGCCCATCTTCTGTCGCCGGTCGGGTCAGACGCGGGCTCGTCCGAGGCACCAAGCCGAGCCGGGGCCCGCTTGCGCCTGTCTGGCTGCCGACCTGTTCGGGGAGGTTCCATGCTGTCCGCTCGCGGCCCTTCGCGTGAGGTGGGCAATATCCCGGAACCGGCGCGAGCGCGGGAGTCGCCACCTTCCTCGCCTTCGCCGCGCTTGCCCTCGTCCGCTGTGGCTTGCCCATCCATCCATCTTCCGTCCGACGTGCCACTGGCCTCCGTGGCTCCGTACGAACCGGCGGCCGCAGGTGCCCTTGCAGCGCTCGGGCGGGTCGGCTTCGGCTGACACCTCCGACGGTGCTGCGCCACCTGCGCGCGCAATGCGGGCCGTCCCGGCAGGGCTCGCGACCGAAGAGGAGCTGCCGGTGAGCAGGACATCCCTCGCAAGTCTGGGTGAACGAGATGGCTGGAAGCTACGACTTGATCATCATCGGCAGTGGCACGGCGGCCATGGTCGCGAGCAATCGGGCCTCGGCCGCCGGCCGTAAGGTCGCAGTGACCGACTTCCGGCCCTTCGGCGGCACCTGCGCCCTGCGCGGATGCGACCCCAAGAAGATGCTGGTGACCGGCGCCCAGGTGATGGACGACATCCGCCGCATGCGCACCCGCGGGGTGGTCGCGCCCGAGGCTCGGATGTCCTGGCCGGAGCTCATGGCGTTCAAGCGCACCTTCACGGCCCCGATCCCGGAGAAGCAGGCGAGGAACTACGCCGGGAAGGGCATCGACGCCTTTCACGGCCAAGCCCGCTTCGTGGGTCGGAACGCGGTCGCGATCGCGGGCGAGGGCGTTTGCGAGGCGCGGCACATCCTGATCGCGGCCGGAGCCCGCCCAGCGCCGCTCCCCTTTCCCGGCGCCGAGCACCTCGTCACCAACGAGGAGTTCCTGGAGCTTGAGGAGCTCCCGCCTCGTATCATCCTGGTCGGGGGTGGCTACATCGCGGCCGAGTTCTCGCACATCGCGGCCCGGGCGGGCGCGAGCGTCGCGATCCTGCAGCGTGGCGAGCGCCTCCTGACCCAGTTCGACCCCGAGCTCGTCGGTTGGCTCATGGAGAGCTTCCACGAGGCGGGGATCGACGTGCGGACGCGGCGCGCCGTCGTGCGGGTCGAGAAGGCGGGGCACGGGTACACGGTCCTGACGCGGTCCGAGACCGGCGCCGAGGAGGCGATGGAGGCCGACCTCGTGGTCCACGCCGCGGGCCGAATCCCGGATCTGGAGCCGCTGCAGCTCGATGCCGCCGGCGTCGCGCGGGACGAGCGCGGGCATCTCAGGCTCAACGCGTTCCTGCAGAGCCCATCGAACCCTGCCGTCTACGCCGCAGGCGACGCCGCCCGGACGGGGCCGCCCCTCACGCCGGTATCGAGCCACGACGCCAAGGTTGCCGTGCGGAACATGATCGAGGGCAATCAGTACCGGCCTGACTATCGCGGCGTCCCGAGCGTCGCCTTCACTATCCCCCCGATCGCGAGCGTCGGGCTGAGCGAGGCAGAGGCGCGGCAGAGGAACTTGAGGTTCCGCCTGCGGAGCCAGAGGGTGTCCGGCTGGTACACGGCCCGGCGCGTCGCCGAGCCCACCTACGGCTTCAAGGTTCTGGTCGACGAGGACACCGACCGCGTGCTCGGTGCGCACTTGGTCGGCCCCCACGTCGATGAGGTCATCAACATCTTCGGCCTGGCGATCCGGCATGGTCTCACGGCCGAAGACCTGAAAACGACGATGTTCGCCTACCCAACCGGAGCATCCGACATCGGATACATGCTCTGAACGGCTGCGTTCTCGACGAGCAGGTGAAGGCAGGCGGCCTCGGAGAGCGGGGGCGTGGCTTGCACCCGGCTGCGCCGTCGCAGCCGGACGGAGTCCCGCGGCGCCGCCTTCGTGACAGGCACGTCCACGTCGCTGATCGTCGACGAGGCCGCGACACCCGCCCCTGGGGCTTCGCCTCGCCCGGCCGAGAGTCCCCGACGCTCGCGCAGGTCCGCGGCTTGGCAAACCAGCGCGTGTACGGCGCAGCGGCAGCGAGGATGGCGGAGCCGCTCCAGCGCTTCCAGGGGCTCTGCACCGGGGCCCTCCTGCACGGTACGCTCCTGCTCCGCTTGCGCAGCGGGACTCGGTGCACCCGAGCGGCCCGCCGGCGCCGGTTGGGCCGTCCGCGGTCACCTCAAACTGGGCTGGTGGGCCGTCCCGGCCTTAAGAGGTGTCGAATGCGGGGCACGGCTCCGCTCCGACGCGTTCCGCCTCAGAGACCCTGCCGCCCCGGGACGAGAACGGACCGTCGAGGCTCAATGCGGCTGCCTCGATCGACTTCCATACGTCGGGGAAGCGCGTCCCGTGCCCTGCTCGTCCGCGAAGCCAAGGCATGCCTCGGCCACGCAGGCCGATGCCGACGACGGGTCGGCCGCGCCGGCGAGGGCCTCCAGGGCGCGCATGAGGTGCTCGGCCGCGTCGCGATGTCCCTCGCGGCGCGCCTGCCGGAATGCGGAGAGGATGACGGTGTCGAGGGTATCCTCCTCGAATTCGGGTGTTGGCGTGCTCAGGGGCGTCCTCCTTCGACGGACGGCGTCTCGGGCCTGAAGAGACGCACGGCAGTTGCGGCCAGCGCCAGTTCCGCCGCCGCGAACAGCGCGAGCGTCGTCCCGAACCCGAAGCGGAGCAATCCGCCGAAGAGCAGGCTTCCCAGCCCGAACCCGGTGAACAGCAGGCAGACGTTGAGCCCCATGGCCTGCCCCGGACGTTGGCCCCCGAGCGCGGTGACGACGCCGGCGAGCAGCGGCTGGGTCATGTCGTAGCCGAGCGACAGGACCGTTACCGCCGCCGCAGCCAGGAGAAGCGGCGCGTCGAGGGTCAGAGCTGCCGCCGCGAAGGCCCCCAGGAGCAGCCCGACCGGGAGCAGGCGGCCGCGCCCTCGCCGGTCCGCGATGCGGCCGATGACAGGCCCCAGGAGGAAGCCCGGGATGCCGTAGCCGAGGAGCGCAAGGCCGACCCCGACGGGACCGAGCCCGTATCGCTGCTCGAAGTACAGGCCGAGCCAGGTGAACACGCCGGAGTGGAACATCGAGTTGAGCAGGACGAAGCTATAGGTGCGGCGTCCGCGTGGGATGAGCAGGAGGTCGCGATAGCCGCGGAACAGGTCGGGCAGCCGTGTCCCGATCGCCGTGGCGCCCGGGATGATCCCCCGTGACGGCGCAAGGACGAGCAGGAGCGCGCCCCCGGCGGCGCCGACGGTCAGGAAGAGGCCGCGCCATCCGGCGACCGGTTCGAGCAGGGCGCCGAAGGTCGACCCGAAAGCCATGCCGCCGGCCATGGCGCCGAACAGCCATCCCAAGGGGCGCCCGCGTCGTTCGTAGGGGAAGAGCCGGCCCACGAGAACGAGGCCGAGGGGGACGACCCCGCTCGCCCCCAGGCCGGTCAGGAAGCGCCACGTGGCGAGTTGCCCGACCGAGCTCGCCGTGGCTGTCAGGGCCGTCAGCGCAGCGAAGGCGGCCAGGGAACCCGCCATGACGCGCCAGACGCCGAGGCGGTCCGCCAGCAGCCCGTAGACCAGCGTCGCCGCGCCGTACGGAATCAAATAGGCCGGAACGATGAGCCCGACACGCTCGGGCAAGACGCCGAACCCCTGCGCCAACTGCGGCAGGACCGGCGCGACCATGAACGCCTGAAAGAAGATCACGAACGCCGCTGCCGCGAGCACGCGGAGGAGGCGCTCGCGGTCAGCCTCCGCGGGTTCCGCCGTTCCGGGGATCATGCCTGTACCTCGGCGCCGTCGAACCCGCCATTGGCGAGCGCCGACCGGATCTCCGCGGGTCCGACGCGGGACGGCTCGAAGCGAACGGCGACGTGCTTACGCCAGGCGCTGGCCCTCGCCTGCCGGACACCCGGAATGGCCATCAGCAGGTCACGGACCGTCTCGGCGCAGCCGTCGCATAACATGGTTGGCACGGAGAGGGTGACCTCCGTCAGAAAGGCGGTTTCGTCGCTCATGAGGTCTCCGGGGTTCAGAGCAGGTCCGCGTAGACCCGCGCGTAGTAGGCGCTGACCAGTAGGAGGGCGGCGCCGCTGAGGAGCTGCAGGGCTCGGCCCCAGACGCCGAGGCGGGCCAGGCGGGTGACCGCGCTCCCGGCCGCACCGGCGGCGAGGAAGGGCAGGCCCCGACCGAGGCCGAAGGCGAGGGCGAGGACGACGCCGCGCCCGTCCCGACCCTCCGCGGCCGCCACCGTGAGCAGCAGCAACAGCGGCGCGGCCGAGGTGCCGACGCTGAACACCACGCCGTAGGCGAAGGCGCCGAGCAGGCCGGGGTGGCGCCAGGCCGTCAGCGCTCGGGTGCGCAGGCGCGGCCACCAGAAGGCGAGCAGCGCCGCCGCGAGCGAGACGCCGGCCATGAGCAGGGCCCAGCTCCGGCCGAACGCCTCCGTCGCGAGCGCGCCGAGATGTCCCACCGCGGAGCCGAGGGCGGCGAGGCTCAGGACGATTCCGGCGAAGAAGGACCCGGCCACCTGCAGGCCGGCGCGGCGGGACCCCGCCTCCGAGGCCCCGGCGACGCTGGCCAAGCCGAGCCCGACCGGCAGGGTGCAGGGGCAGACCGCGCTGGCCAGGACCCCGGCAAGGAACGCGATCCAGAGGGCGGCCGGCCCGCCGGCGCCGGTCGCCAGGGGCCGGACGAGATGTTCGAGCGTCACGGCGCCACCACGGGAGGACCGGGGGTGTAGCCGAGGCCCGCGACGGCCGTCCGCACGCGACCGAGCAGGAGGGGTCGGCCGGCGGCGTAGGTGACGCGGAGCGTGCGGCCGACGAAATCGATCTCCGCGTCGGTCACCCCGTCCACCTTCCGGACCGCACGCTTGATCGAGGCGGCGCAGGAGAGGCAGACCATGCCTTCCACCGGGAGGGTCGCGACCTTCAGATCGGAGCCGCGGCGTGACGTGGCCGGCGTGTCCTCTTGGGCCCGAACAGGCCCCACCGGTCCCAGGAGGAGAGCTGCCAGTGCGGCCGCCCCGCTCGAAGAAATCAGGAACCTCATCGCCGACCTCCTTCGATGGCGAGCCCGTTCGTCCCGGGCAGGCTGCCGACGCTCGTGATCGCCCCCAGGAACAGTCCGGGCTGGCCCCAGAGGGAATTGAGGAAGATCGCGGTGACGCTCACCGCCATGGCGACCATGGCCCAGATCGGGTTGATGAGGCCGGTCGCGGCGATCGGGATGCCGAGGCCGTTGAAGGCGAAGGCGAGCCAGACGTTCTGGAGCATCTTGGCGTAGCTGCGCCGGCTGATGCGGCGGGCGAGCGGCAGCGCGGCCAGGCGGTTCGACAGGATGATGATGTCGGCGGCCTCGATGGCGATGTCGGTGCCCCCGCCCATGGCGATGCCGACATCGGCCTGCATCAGGGCGGGCGCGTCGTTGATGCCGTCGCCGACCATCGCGACCTTGGCCGTCGCCTGGAGGCGCCGCACGGTCTCCGCCTTGCCGTCGGGCATCACCCCCGCGTGGACCTCGTCGATGCCCGCCTCGGCGGCAATCCGGCGGGCGGCCCGCTCGTTGTCACCGGTGAGCAGGACCGTCCTCACGCCCTCAGCCCGCAAGGCCGCGACCGCCTGCGCCGCGTCGGACCGCAGGCTGTCGTCGAGCGCGAGCAGACCCAGCAGGCGATGGTCCCGGCTGACCACGATGACGGTGCGCCCGGCCCCCTCCAGGGTCAGGATGCGCGCTGAAGCGGGCGCGAGATCGATGCCGTGGCCGGCGAGGAAGGCCGGGCTGCCGACCAGGACGTTGCCCGCCTCGGTCTGGGCGACGATGCCCTTGCCCGGGACGGCCTCGAACGAGGTCACGTCCGGGGGCACGGCGCCGCGAGCGAACGCGGCCTTGACCACCGCCTGCGCGAGCGGGTGCTCGGACGAGGCCTCGGCCGCGGCGGCAACGGCGACGAGATCGGCCTCGCTCCCGGAGAACGCCTCGACCTCGCGGACCGCGGGCCGGCCCTCGGTGAGGGTCCCGGTCTTATCGAAGACGACGGTGTCAACGAGGCGATAGCCCTGGAAGGCCTCGCCGGTCCGCATCAGGATGCCGTGCTCGGCGGCTTCGCCGGACCCCCGCACGATGGAGAGCGGTGCCGAGATCCCGACGGCGCAGGGATAGCCCATGACCAGGACGCTCAAGCCCGCGAACACGGCCCGCTCGATGTCGGGTTCGCCGCCCGCCAACCACGAACCGGCGAGCCAGCCGACGAAGGCCAGCGCGGCCACCGCGAGCACGGTCGGGGTGTAGACCTGCAGGACGCGGTCGACGAGGTGGAGCAGGCCAGGCTTGAGGGCGCGGGCGTCCTCGACCTCGCGCACCACCTTCTGCAGGAAGCTGCCGGCCCCCACCGCGGTTACCCGCACCAGCAGGGTGCCGGTGCCGTTGATCGAGCCGCCGATGACGGCGTCGCCCTCCGCGCGCTCGACCGGGATCGGCTCGCCGG
>NZ_NKUI01000131.1 GCF_014845115.1 Methylorubrum zatmanii
GCCCGAGGCGAACCCCGCCCAGCGCCGCGTCCCGGAAGCGCCGACGCCCCCCTCCGCGGAGCGCCCCGAGCGCCCGACGCCGCCCTCTGCCCCGAACCCGGCGCAGCCGAATCAGCCCGCAACCCCGCCGAACCAGCGGCCCGGTGTGCCCGGCCGCCCGGTCACGCCCAATGCCGAGCAGCCCGGCCGTCCCGATCAGCCGGCGACACCTCCCAACCAGCAACCGGGCGTGCCCGGCCGCCCCGTCGCGCCGAACCAGCAGCCCGGTGTTCCGGGGCGCCCGGTCCAGCCCCCCGGCACGCCGCCGAATGCCGCGCAGCCGAACCAGCCCGGTGCCGTCCCGCCCGGCCAGACCGCGCCCAACCAGACGGTTCCGGGCCAGCCCCCGCTGCCTCCGGGCGCGCAGCCAGGACAGCCGGGCACTCAGCCGGGCGGCCGGCCGGATCAGCGTGGCTTCGACGACCGCCGCGATCCGCGTCGGGACGACCGCCGCGACGATGACCGGGATGGAGACCGCTTCGACCGGCGCGGCCCGGATCGGGGTGCCGACGACCGGCGCGGCGAGCGCCGCGACCGCTTCAACGTTCCGGGGACGCCCGCCTACATTCCCGGCGGCTTCCGCGACGACGATTATCGCGTGCGCGACTACGACACCGTGCGTCGCGACCGCCGCGAATACGACGTGGACGGCCGCACCTATTACCGAGAGCCGGGCCGCATCATCGTGCGCGACCGCGACGGCTACTTCATCCGCCACGACGAGAACGAGCGCTTCCGCACGATCTACGGCGACCGCGGCTATCGCAGCGAGCGGCGCGGCGGCGAGATCTACAGCTACGTCGACAGCCCCTCGGGCGGGCAGATCGTCACCGTGGTCGACGATGACGGCCGGCTGCTGCGCCGGTCCCGGCGCTACCGCGACGGGCGCGAGGTGGTGCTGATCAACAACGTCTATGGCGGGGCGCCCCGGCCGATCTACGAGGATGTGGTGGACCTGCCGCCGCCGGACATCCGCATCCCCCGCGACCGTTACATCGTCGATTACGAGCGGGCGGACGAGCGCGCCGTCTACGAGGCGCTCTCCGCCCCGCCGGTCCAGGCGGTGGACCGGCGCTACACCCTCGATCAGGTGCGCTACAGCCCGCAGCTCCGGGCGCGGATGCCCTCGGTGGACATCAACACCATCACCTTCGACACGGGCTCCTTCACCGTCACGCCGGATCAGGCCAAGCGTCTCGCCACCATCGCCGACGCGATCAAGCGGACGATCAAGAACAACCCGCAGGAGGTGTTCCTGATCGAGGGCTATACCGACGCGGTCGGCTCCGAGATCGACAACCTGTCGCTCTCCGACCGCCGGGCGCAGTCGGTCGCCGCCGTGCTCACCCAGGACTTCCAGGTGCCGCCGGAGAACCTGACCACCCAGGGCTATGGCGAGCAGTACCTGAAGGTGAACACCCAGGAGGCCAACCGCGAGAACCGCCGCGTGACCGTGCGGCGCATCACCCCGCTGCTGCAGCAGCAGGCGGAGGGCCAGCAACAACCGGCACCGCCGCGTTAGCCGAGGCTATTGACCGCTTTTCCTTCCACGGGAAAGGGTACCGGGCGACAGGTGCGAGAGGGGCCGCCTCGGAAATGTCCGATGGCGGCCCTCCTCGCATCGACCCCTGCCGGAGCGGGGGTGAGGGCTTCGCGCCGCCAGGGATTGGGTGATGACGGAAGACAGCGACCGGTTGATCGAGGCCGGGACGCATACTTTCCGCAGGGCGACGCTGGCCCTGTTCGCGGCCGGCTTCTCCACCTTCGCGGTGCTCTACGGCGTTCAGCCACTGCTGCCGATCTTCGCCGACACCTTCGCCGTCTCGCCGGCCGAGTCGAGCCTCGCGCTCTCGCTCCCCTGCGCCACCCTCGCCGTCTCGCTGCTGGTGGTCAGCCCGCTCTCGGAGGTCTGGGGCCGGCGGCCGGTCATGGCGGCCTCGTTGTTCGCCTCGGCCCTGCTGACCATCGGCGCCGTTCTGATGCCGAGCTGGCACGGCTTCCTGGCCCTGCGCGCGCTGACCGGCATCGCCGCCAGCGGCCTGCCGGCGGTCGCCATGGCCTATCTCAGCGAGGAGATGCACGGGCGCGCCATCGGCCTGTCCATGGGGCTCCTCATCGGCGGCAACGCGCTGGGCGGCATGGTCGGCCGGCTGCTCGCGGGCGTCATCGCCGATCACGCCTCCTGGCGCTGGGGGCTCGGCACCATCGGCGTGCTGGCGCTGTTCGCCGCCGTCGCTTTCCAGTTCGCCCTGCCGGCCTCGCGCCACTTCATGGCCCACCGGATGCGCTGGCGCGAGGTGCCCGGCACCTTCACCCAGCATTTCCGCGATGCCGGCCTGCCCTGGCTGTTCCTCGAACCGTTCCTGCTGATGGGCGGCTTCGTCTGCGTTTACAACTATATCGGCTTCCGGCTGCTCGATCCGCCCTACTCCCTGAGCCAGACGGCGATCGGCCTGATCTTCATCGTCTATCTCGCCGGCACGGCGAGCTCCGCCATCACCGGCCACATCGCCGGGACGCTGGGGCGGCGCAAGGTGCTGTGGCTGGCGATCCTCCTCGGGATCGGCGGCATCGCCCTGACACTGGCTCAGAACCTGATCCTGATCATCGCCGGCATCGTCATCGTCACCGTGAGCTTCTTCGGTGCCCATTCGGTGGCGTCGAGCTGGGTCGGGCGGCGGGCCTCGCGGGACCGAGCGCAGGCTTCGGCGATCTATCTCTGCATGTATTACCTCGGCTCGTCGCTGCTCGGCACGGCGGGCGGCTGGTTCTTCCTGCATTATGGCTGGGTCGGAGTGGCGGGCTTTTTCGGCAGCCTCTATGTTGCCGCGCTCCTCGTTGCCCTGCGGCTGACGCGCCTCGCGCCGCTGCCGCTTTCGGGAGGACCGACCGGATGAGCGATCCCCACAGTCACGACGCCCAGGTCGCCGGCCAGTTCGGCGGGCGCGCCGCCGATTACGTCGCCAGCGCGGTTCACGCGGCGGGCGAGGATCTTCAGGCGCTGGCCCGGATGGGCGCTCTCCCCCATGCGGCGGTGCTCGACCTCGGCTGTGGCGGCGGTCATGTCACCTATGCCGTGGCGCCGCATGTCCGCTCCGTCACGGCCCTCGACCTGTCGCGGGCGATGCTCGATGCCGTCGAGGCTGAGGCGCGGCGGCGCGGATTGGCCAATGTCCAGACGCGGCAGGCCAGCGTCGAGGCGTTGCCCTTCCCGGATGCGAGCTTCGAGCGCGTGCTCTCGCGCTACAGCGCCCACCATTGGAGCGACGTGCCCGCGGCCCTGAGGGAGGCGCGCCGAGTGCTGAGCCCGGAGGGCCGCTTCGGCCTCGTGGATGTCGTGCATCCGGGGCCGCCATTGCTCGACACCCATCTCCAGGCCTGGGAGCTTCTGCGCGACCCCTCGCATGTGCGCGATTACGGCGAGGGGGAGTGGCGGGCCATGCTGGCGGAGGCCGGCTTCGTGCCGGGCACCCCACGGCATTGGCGCGTGCGCATGGAGTTCTCGAGCTGGATCGCCCGCATGGGCACGCCGGAGGCGAGCGTCGCCGCGATCCGGGCCCTTCAGCGGGGCGCCTCCGAGCCGGTGCGGCGCCATTTCGCGCTGGAGGAAGACGGCAGCTTCACCCTCGACGTGATGCTGATCGAGGCCGAGCCGGACGGGCTCTGACTCGCAGAGCGGATCCCGACCGCGCTGCCATCGAGATCTGCTCTAAACCCTTGTTTTGACGCGCTCTCTTGCACCGAACCGGCGTCCCCTGCGGTGGAGGGCGCTCTCAGTGTCTCTCACAAAACGCCCGCTGCGCCGTCGCGGCCAGAGAGGACACGATGCGGAATCGGGAATTTTGTGAGGCGCTCTAAGCCGCCTCTCCCGCCAGCCGCCGCGCGGCCCGATCCCGCCCGATCAACGGCAGCAGGGCGGAGAGGTCCGGGCCGTGGTCGAGGCCGGTGAGGGCGAGGCGCAGCGGCATGAACAGGGCCCGGCCCTTGGCGCCGGTCTCGGCCTTCACCGCGTCGGTCCAGGCCTTCCACGTTGCGGGGCCAAAGGGCGCCTCCGGCAGAAGGCGGGCGGCTTTGGCGATGAAATCCGCTTCCGTGATCACCGGCGTCACCGGCCCTGCCACGACCTGCCACCACGCGGCGGCCTCGTTCACCCGGCCGAGATTGGCCCGCACCGCCATCCAGAACGCCTCGCCGGCCTCTTCCGGGAGACCGAGGGCTGACAGACGCTCGCGGGCCTCGGTGAACGGCATCTCGTGGATGAGCTTGGCGTTGATCCCATCGAGTTCGGCCGGGTCGAACCGGGCGGGCGCCCGCGACAGATGGGCGAGATCGACGAGGCCGGCCAGTTCGTCGAGCGAGGCGACCGGGCGCACCGCTTCCGCCGAGCCGGTCAGCACCGCGAGCGAGCGCAAAGCGGCCGGCTCGTAGCCGGCCTCGCGCAGCGAGCGCAGGGAGAGGTGACCGAGCCGCTTCGACAGCCCTTCCCCGTCCGCCGTGGTCAGCAGGTTGTGGTGGCCGAAGGCCGGCACGGCGGCGCCGAGTGCCTCGAACAGCTGCACCTGCACGCCGGTATTCGTCACATGGTCCTCGCCACGGATCACGTGGGTGACGCCGACCTCGGCATCGTCCACCACGGAAGGCAGGGTATAAAGATAGCTGCCGTCGGCCCGCACCAGGACGGGGTCCGAGAGCGAGGCACAATCGACATGGCTCTCGCCCCGCACCAGATCGGTCCAGGCGACCACCCGGTGATCGAGTTTGAAGCGCCAATGCGGGCGCCGCCCCTCGGCTTCGTAGGCGGCGCGCTCGGCCTCGGTGAGGGAGAGCGCCGCACGGTCGTAGATCGGCGGCAGGCCGCGGCCGAGCTGGCGCTTGCGGCGGCGGTCCAGCTCCTCCGGCGTCTCGTAGCAGGGATAGAGCCGCCCCTGCGCCTTCAGCCGCTCGGCCGCCGTGTCGTACAGGGCGGTGCGCTCGCTCTGCCGGAAGAACAGGTCCGGCCGGATGCCGAGCCAGCCGAGATCCTCGGCGACGGCCGCCGCGAACTCCTCGGTGGAGCGCTCGCGGTCGGTGTCGTCGAGGCGCAGCAGGAAGCGGCCCTGCTCCCGCCGGGCGAACAGGGCGTTCAGCAGCGCCGGACGGGCATTGCCGATATGCAGGAAGCCGGTCGGCGAAGGGGCGAAGCGGACGAGGGGAGAGGCGGCCATGCTGCCGCTCTACCCAATTTTTCGGGCGACCGCATCGGTCGAAGTGGACGGTCAGGCCGCGCGGCGCCGCGTGACGAGATCCGGGAGAAGCGGGTCTTGCCCTGTCTGCGCCCGATAGGCGGCGGCAAGCTCCGGGGTGCCCCGCAGGTTGCCCGGCTCGTCACGGTAGCTGCCGGAGCCCGCGACCGGACTGCCCTGCCAGCGGCGCTCGATCACGGCCCGCTCGGCCGTGCCGATGAAGCCGTCGAGGAAGGCATCGACCGCCATCAGCAGGCGGCAGGAGGACGGGTGGTCGGCGACCGCCGCCGCGTAGAACCAGGGGGCAGGCGCGATGTTGCCCGGCAGGATCTCGATGCGACCGCGCCAGGGGCTGTCGGGGCTGGTGCAGGCCCAGTGCATGATCGGCGCATCGACGGCGAAGGCATCGACCACGCCATCCGCCAGCGCGTCGTGGATGCGTCCCTGATCGGTCATCGGAAGCAGGCTGCCGAGAGTGGCGACGCGCCGACCCTTGACCGAGAGGTTGTCGCCCCAGCGCAGCCCGGCGGCCTCCAGCGTGGCGTAGGCGCTCGGATCGTTGATGATGCCGAGGGTTCTGCCCTCGAGGTCGGCGAGGCCGCCGATCCGCGTGTCTCCCGTCCGCCGGGCCAGCACGTAGGGCAGGTAGGTATAGGCCCGCGAATAGGCGACGCCCTCGAAGGCCGCGCTCGGCGGCAGGGCCGACCAGACGATATCCGCCGGCGCCTCGCCGGGATGGCGGCCGGCCTCCAGCAACTCGGTGCAGGCGTCCCACGCACATTCGACGAAATCGGCCGTCACGCCGAGATGGCGGGCGAAGGCCTGGGCGTAGTCGACATCGAGGCCGATCAGCGGGCTGCCCTCGCGCTGCCGGAACGACAGGCCCTTGAAGGCCGGCTCGATGGCGATCCTCAAGGTGCCCCTGGCGAGCACAGCGTCGAGGCGGTCGAAGCCGGCCTGACGGCGCGGAAGGCCGTGGCGGGTGAGGTCGGGCGCCGGGCCGCCGCGCGCGGCGTCGAGCCCTTCGACGGACAGGGCCAGGGCGCGACCGGCCTTCGCCTCCGTCCGGTCGAGGCAGGCCTGCATCGCCCCGAGCGCCTCGTTGATCGAGGCGTTGCTCGCGCTGATCGCCGCGAGTTCGGTGCCGACCCCGCCCAGGAGCGCCTCGATCCGGTCGGCGGTCGTCCTGACCGCGCTGCCGAGGGCCTGCAAAGCGGTGTCGGTGGAGTGGCGCAGGGCGTGAAGCTCGGCGCGCACGTCGGAGAAATCGATCGCGCCACCGATCTGGCGGGCACTCTCGCGGGTCTGGTCGGCCAAGCTGCGGACCTCGGCGGCGACGACGGCGAAGCCGCGGCCATGCTCTCCCGCCCTGGCCGCCTCGATGGTCGCGTTGAGGGACAGCATGCGTATCGTGGCGCCGATCCGGTCGATGGTCAGGGCCGCCCGCGCGGCCTCCGTCGCCTTCTCGTCGATCCGCCCGCCGATCCGGCCGATCTCGGCGGTGACGGTCTCCATCGCCCGCGTCACCGCGCCGACCAATTCGCTCCGCAGGCGTTCGGCGGTGGCGGTCGCCGTGTCACGGCCAACGCTGCCGCGGGTGGCGGCGAGGGAGGCGTCCACGCCGCGGCTCTGACGCCGGATCTCGCGGGTGAAGCTGCTGGCTTGGCCGTTCGTCCGAACCGCGTGACGGAGCAGGCTGCCGACCCCTTCCAGAGCACTCTCCGAAGGAGACAGGTCTACCGTCTCCGAACCTTCTACCCGCATCGACTGCGCTTCCCTCACGCCATGAGCCGCCCCGGTGCGCAGCATTCGATCCGATCCGACTTAAACTCTCATGAAATCCGCTCGATAAAGTTGACGGTATCGGCAGCATTGTCCGCGCAATGATGAGGCTTGAAGCCTCTATTGCAGCATCCGCGCCGTTTGTTTGTGCAAGGTCTGTGCAGTGTCGGCCGCCTCATCGGCCCACTTCTTCCGGCCCTTCCCGTTGGCCGGTCCCGAGGACTCTGTCTCGCACCGACGTCACCCAATGTGGCTCCCTGCCCCGGCCGTCGCCGATGACCACCGTGGCGGTCATGCCGGCCACCAGGGTCACCTCCGGCGGCACGTGATCGATGCGGATGCGCACCGGCACCCTCTGGGCGAGGCGCACCCAGGTATAGACCGGATCGACATTCGGCAGGCCCTGGGTGCTCGGTGCGGCGTTGGCGGTGGAGATGCCGAGCGTCAGGCTCTCGACCGTGCCGCGCAGGGATTGTCCGTAGCCCATCAGCGACATCTCGGCGGGGGCCCCGACCCGGATATGCGCCATCTTGGTCTCTTCGAAATAGCCGTCGATCCAGAAGGAATCGGTGTCGATCACCCGGATGTTGGCGGTGCCGGTCTGGGCGTAGTCGCCGACCCGCAGCAGCAGGTTGGTCACCCGCCCGTTGACCGTCGAGCGCACCTGCGTGCGCTCCAGGTTCTTCTTCGCCTGGGACAGTTGCGATTTCGCGGTCTCCAGGGCGGCCTCGGCGATCTTGGCCGTGCCCGCATATTGCTGCTTCTCCTCGACCGAGGTCGAGATGGTGGACAGCGCTGCCCGGCGGGCAGCCTGCGCCTGCTTCACCGAAAGGTCGGCCTCGCGGTTCTTGATCTCGGCCTCGGCCGAGGCGACGGCTTCCTGATAGTCGAACGGATCGATGACGTAGAGGATGTCGCCCCTCTTCACCTCCTGGTTGTCGGCGACCCGCAGCTCGACGATGGTGCCGGCCACCTGCGGGGCGATGTTGGCGACCTGGACCCGCACGCGGCCGTCGCGGGTCCAGGGTGCGGTCACGTAGAACTGCCACACCACGGCGGCGGCCACGACGGCGAGGGTGAGGATCGCCGCCGTCGCGACGAGGCGCAGCAGGCGCCCGAAGCGGAGGCGCCGGCCGGATGCCGGCCGCTTGGCCGCGCGGGCCGCCTGCGCCGGGGACGGCTCGTCGGACGGGGGCTCGTCGGAGGGCGTCCGGTCCTGCGGGCGATCGTCGGCAGCGGCGTCGTCGTTCTTCACAGCAGCACCACGACCAGAGCGAGGATGCAGACATAGATCCCGGCTTCGGCCAGAGGCGGGTTGGCGACGAAGCGCCCGAACCGGATCCAGCGGAACACGATCCGCAAGGCCACGAGGATCGCGAAGGCGATCAGCGCGTCGGCGACGAAGGGCGAGACCAGGATCCCGCCGAGGGTGAGGTCGTGATGCATCCGGTGGTCTAGAAGCTCGGGAGGGACAGGCGCCGGAAGAAGCGCCCGTGACGCCTGATAACGCGCGAGGCGGTCGCGAGGTCGGTGGCGGCGCGCGCCAGCATCAGGCGCATGTCGCGCTCCCGCGCCGGCGCCTCGGCGATCAGATCCTGCGCCGCGCGGTCGAGGGCGGGAGAGCGTCCGGCGGCGAGGGCCTCCCGCGCCCGCCCGATCAGCGGCACGAGCGGGCTCACCCCGCCCAGCTGCCGCAACTGCGCGTGCGCCCTCGCGGCGGCGGCCTCCACCTGGGCCAGGGCGAAGGCGTGGTGCAGGCTCGCCCGGCGCACCGCGCCGCTGCCTGAGTTCCAGGCGGAGAACTGGAACAGGCGGTCCGCATTCAGGCTGGTGCGGGTCGTGGCGTCGCCCCCCTCCCCCGCGAGGGCTCCGGCGAGGTCGCGCCGAGCCTCCTCCAGGGCGAAGGCGCGGTGCTGCGAGGGCGAGATCGGCAGGACGAGCCGCACGGTCAGGAACAGGATGACCGCCGCCATGACCACCAGCAGCGCGTTCATCAGGAAGGTCTGCGGGTCGTAGGATTGCGGGTTCTCCGGCGCCATCAGCGCGGGAAAGAACACGATGGTGATGAAGCCGACGGTGAAGGTCGGCGGGTTGAGCGACAGCAGGCAGCCGAGAGCGATCACCGGGGCCATGGCGATGGCGAGCAGGGGAAATCCCTGCGCCCCGTTGAGCATCACGAACAGGGTGAACCCGGCGCAGAGGGCCGCGAGAGGCATCCCGATCAGAACCCCCTGCGCGAATTTACGCGGGTCGGGCGTGACCGAGGAGAGCGCGCAGGTTGCCGCGACCTGCACCAGGGCGAAGGAGGATTGCGGCAGCCCGGCCAGGACGAAGAACCCGGCGGTGAGTCCGAAGGCGATCATCACCCGCAGGGCACCCCGCACGGCGACCTGAAAGTCACGATGGGTCGGCAGGGCGATGTCGCGCAAGGGCTTGTGCCCGTCGCCGAGGGCGCGCACTCCGTCCTCGGCAAAGGTTGCGGCATTGACGACATCGAGGGCCCGCTGCAGCGCCATGATCGCGTCGAGGGAGCGGCCCCCGTCGCGCAGGCCCGCATCCACGAGGTCGCGCAGGCGCTCGCCGGCGCGGGTGAGGGCCTCCGCTCGCGCGCCCTCCCCCTCCGAGACCGCTCGCAGGGCCAGGGCATGAGCCTCCCGCACCAGCGCATCGGGCTCGGGAAGGCGGCCCATCGCGGCGGTCAGGGCCCGGCTGGCCGCCGCCAGCACGTAGAGGGCGGCGATGGCGCTGCGGGCCCCGGCGGCCCGGTGAACGCCGTCATCGAGCTCCCCGGCGATGGCATTCGCATCCGCCCGCATCGGGGCAATGCGCCCGATCAGGGCGGCCGTGCGTTCGGGGCCGGGATCGCCCGCGGTCAGGCTCTCGCGGGCGAAGGCCTTGGCCGCCGCCTGCGCCTCCGTCAGACGCGGAAGCAGGGAATGCCACGTGCTCGGCGAGGCCAGCGCATCGTTGATGAAGGTGATCGCGACGATGCCGACGGTGATCGCCGCGATGCGGCCGATGGCGGCGTCGAAGGTCGTCTGCGGCGCGTCGATATGGGCGATGGCGACGATCGCCACCGTGTAGCCGGAGAGCATCGCCCCGTAGGCGCGGGTATCCTGCAGGAACTGCGCGACGAAGACGCAGAGGCCGAGCCAGCAGGCGAAGCCGACGAGCAGCAGAACCCGGTCCTGCCCGAACAATCCCATCAGGACGATGGCGACGATGCCGCCGACGAGTGTGCCGAGGAAGCGGTAGCCGGCCTTCGAGAGGGCCTGCCCTCGCTTCGGCTGGGCGAGGATCGCCACGCAGACCGCCGCCGAGGACGCGCTGTCGAGCTGGAGCCAGAAGGCCGCGTAGAGCGCCAGGATCATGGCGAGCCAGATCCGCAGGGCGAAGGCCCAGGCGGCGGGCTTCGGCACCCACCGGTCGATGGCATCGAGCAGGCGCCCGCCGAGGCTCGCGCCGCCGGTCCCCGCTCCCTCGGTCGCCGCCCTGCTCACCGGCCCGCCCGGGCGTCGAGGGCCGCATCCCGGGCGAGGCCGGCGATCCGCGTCTGCCACAGGCAGAGCAGCGGCGCGACCACGAGCTCGACGACCAGGGCGGCGAGCATGGTCAGCGAAGGCACCCCGGTGAGGTAGAGTCCGAGCAACCGCGCAAGGCCGCCGAGCACCACCACCAGGGTCAGGAACCGGAACAGGGTGGTTTTGCCCTCGATGCCGGGCACGCAGGTGAGGAACAGGATGCCGAGGCCGGTCAGCAGGCCGGACAGGTAGCGGAAATGGCTGTCGGCCGAAACGTTGACGGGTGTGCCGCCGCCGATTCCGTCGATGCCGAACAGAACGCCATAGAGGCCCGCCACCACGGGCAGGATCGCGGCGACCGCCACCGTCCGCTGCAGGATGCGGCGTTCACGCTCCATCTCGATCAAGCTCCCGGCACGAACAGGTCGGCGGGCCAACACGGCCGGGGCCGTTCGGTTCACCCACGGCCGCGCGAAGGCAGGATCAGGCCTTCTGTTCCTTCAGGCGCTTGACGCACTTGCTGTAATATTGCGGCCATTTCGGACCTTGAGCCGATTTCTCGGCGGCCGAGAGCGCGCGCCACTCGGCGCCGCACTTCTTCTGCCGCTCCCGGGCGGCGGATTGGGCGACGCTCGGCTCCTTCGCCGTTTCCTTGGCGGTCGGCGCGGCCCAGGCCTCCTTGGCCGTGCCGGCCTGCGCGAAGAGGAGCGGGGCAGCCAAAGCGGCCACGGCGAGGAGACGAGAGAGCATCGGACAACTCCGGTGGGCGGATTCGGCATGTTGGCCGTCCGGGGGGCATCACAGCCGTATCGGCCGCCAAAGAGCAAGCGGGCAACGCAACTTGCACACGACTGTCATCGGGCGGCCCTGATGCCCTGCGCCGGGCGAGCCGGGAGCGCGGCGCAGGATCGCTTTCGCGTAGATCGCCCCGCCGGGCGGCATCGTTCCGCTTGAGGCGCCGGGCCGATCCGCGCTACGTCATCGGAGAGGTTGGGCGCGGGCCCGCTTTCCCCGGGATGACAGCATGGCGGTCACGACGGCGCAGCCGATCGACCTTTACACCTGGAGCACGCCGAACGGGTGGAAGATCCCGATCATGCTCGAAGAGTGCGGGCTGCCTTACCGCGTCAGGCCGGTGAATATCGGCAAGGGCGAGCAGATGGCGCCCGACTTCCTCGCGATCTCGCCCAACAACAAGATCCCGGCCATCGTCGATCCGGACGGTCCGGGCGGCGCGCCGATCTCGGTGTTCGAATCCGGCGCGATCCTGCAATATCTCGGCCGCAAGACCGGTTGCCTCTATCCCGCCGACGAGCGCGCCCGCACGGCGGTGGACGAATGGCTGTTCTGGCAGGTCGGCGGCCTCGGGCCGATGCTGGGCCAAGCCCATCATTTCCGGATCTACGCGCAGGACAAGATCCCCTACGCCATCGCGCGGTTCACGGAGGAAGCCAAGCGGCTCTACGGCGTCCTCGATCGGCGCCTCGCCGACCACGAATATCTCGCGGACAGCTATTCGATCGCCGACATCGCCGCGCTGACCTGGGCGAAATTCCACGAGAAGCAGGGGATCGACGTCGCCGAGCTGCCGAACGTGCGCCGCTGGCTCGATGCGCTGCTCGCCCGTCCGGCAGTGCAGCGCGGCCTCGCTGCGATCTGAGAGCCGTTCGAGCAAGCTGGTTCGGTAAGACCCTCGTCCTTCATGCCGAGGCGGCCCGCCCTCGCTCAGAGTGCCTCACAAAACTTCCGATTCCGCATCGTGTGCTCTCTGGCCGAGGCGCGGGGCGGGAGCTTTGGGAGAGACAAGCGGAGGCGGGCAACCCGCGAGCCGGCGCCTGCTGGGGGGAGCGTCGCGCCGGCCCGCGAGCCTGTCCGTCACCTCGGGAGGCGGGGACAGTCGAAGCAGTTTCCGGGATGATTGATGCTGGTTTGTGTCCGCTCTCGGCCCAACGGCGTCGCCGACGCTCGAGACAAAGCCATCCGGCCGACATTGTCCCGTCAGGCCACTCCCCTTCACGGCGGGGCGACGGGAAAACGCTGATGAGCCGGATCGACAGGCGGTCCCTCAGCGTCCGAGTGGTTACCAGCGGAGCCGGGCTCTATGCTTCCCTCGCCCAGCCGAGCCTGAGAAGAGGGCGATCTTCGATTTCCAGTTCGCCCGCGGCGCACCGACCGAGCCGAGCGAGGCCGAGCTCGCACGGCTGAAGCACACCAGCGAGACCCTGCGCGCCCTCCTGACCGAGAGCGGCCGCTACGCGATCGTCTCGACCGATCCCGTGCGGGCTGAGGTCGCCGAGAGTGCCATCTGCGGGCAAGCAATGGCTGCGCCGAGGAATTCGCCAGACGGCTCGGAGACCGGCCGCCATCGCCGGCGAGGTTCAGAAGGTCTCGAACCTCATCCTCAGCATCGATGGCCCCGTGAAGCCCCTCGCAGCCGGCGTGCCCGAGCAGGCCTACAGTGTCGATCGGCGCGGCAATACCGACGGATCCTCCGATCGCGCCATCCACTACCTCGTCAAGACCCGCCTCCTGGGCGGCCGCTGACCCTTGGCGCCGGGGAATTTCCACGCCCGCAAACACGCTTTCGCGCGGCTCGACTTAAGTCATTGCCGACAAACGATTTTGGTGGCGAAGATCGATGTCGGGCGAAAAACAGTCGGCTTGGCGGCAAATTCCCGCTTGACGACCCGCCAATAGGGTCGCAGTCTATCCCGGTGCTTCGCAGTCGCAAGCACATCGGTCAACAAACTCTGTTGTCCGCACAGAGTTTGTTGGTGAAAGCTGGAGGAGACTGGGATGACTCCACCGCAGCACGAAGCCGCGAGGATGGCCTGAGAACCGTTCGGTCTCAGGCTGAGTGGCCCGCCACGAACACCGGACGGAAGCGGATCCCTAGGGGCGCAGAAGCGGCCGACACGGCGCGACTTCGAACACGCATCAGCCCCACCTGCGGACCGCTTCCGCCGCGGTTTCTTGTGATCGGTAAAGGTTTTGCGCCGTGCAAGCCCGTCGGGCTCGCGCGGGGTTTGTCGTTCTGTGCTCCAAAGGCGTGCCGGCGGCGCGCTTTTGGCGGAGAGAGTAGCATCCGTTGAGAATGTGCCGGGCGCCGAGGGAAAGCCGGAGAAAAGCTTGACCTGACGGGCGAGCAGGCTGCTGGAACAGACGATGTCGCGCTGCCAAGCCCGCAGCTGGGCTCGAGGCTCGGTCCATCGTCCCGGAGACGGGTTCCGGGACGATGCGTCGGGCCGGCTACTTCCCCGACAGCAGCGGCGACCAGGTCGGGTCCGAGGCGAAGGACGGGGTCGGGACCGGCTGTTCCACCTTGCCGGTGATGTCGACCATGTAGAGCTTGCCGCCGCCCTGGCCGCCGGGATCGCGGAAGAACATCACGTACTGGCCGTTGGGCGCGAAGGTCGGGCTCTCGTTGTGGAAGCCCTCCGTGAGCACCCGCTCGCCCGAGCCGTCCGGCTTCATGACGCAGATGGCGAAGCCGCCCTTGCGCTGGCGGGTGAAGGCGATGAGGTCGCCACGGGGCGACCAAGCCGGCTGCGACGCCGCTCCCTCCCCGAAGGAGATGCGGCGGGCGTTGGAGCCGTCCGCCCCCATCACGTAGATCTGCTGCGAGCCGCCGCGGTCGGATTCGAACACGATCTGGCTGCCGTCCGGCGAGTAGGACGGCGAGGTGTCGATCGCCAGCCCCTGGGTGATCGGATGCTGCGCCTTCGAGGCGATGTCGACGGTGACGATGTCGGCATTGCCGCCCTGCTGCACGCTCATCACCAGCCGGCGCCCGTCGGGCGAGAAGCGCGGGCTCGCGCTCATGGAGGCGAAGTTGCCGACCGTCTGGCGCTTGCCGGTCTCGAGGTCGATCATCTGCACCTTGGGCTGCTGACCCGTGGCCTGGGTCATGAAGGCGATCTCCTGACCCGCCGGCGAGTAGCGCGGCGCGACCACGGAGGCATCGCCGCTGGTGAGCGCGCGGACATTGGCACCGTCCTGATCCATCACCATCAGGCGCTTGCGGCGGCTCTCCTTCGGGCCGGATTCATCGACATAGGCCACCCGGCTGTCGAACCAGGGGCCGAGGCCCGTGATCTTGGTATAGACCGCGTCCGAGACGAGATGGCCCGTCCGGCGGGCATTGGCGACGTCGGTGCCGTATTGCTGGCCGGTGATCTGCTGGCCCGAGGCGACGTCCCACAGGCGGAACGCCACGGTCAGCCGGCCGGCGGCGTCGCGCCCGACCCGGCCGGTCACCAGCGCCTGGACGCCGGCGCTCTTCCAGGCCTCGAAATTCGGGGCCGCGTCGAAGCTCGGGTTCTCGGGGAAGCGGCCCTTCTCCAGCGGTGTGAAGTAGCCGGAGCGGCGCAGGTTGTTGGTGATGACGCCGGAGACCAGCGTACCGAGACTGGCATCGCCGGCGAAGTCGGCGACGGCGATCGGCATCGGCTGGAAGGCGCCGCTGCCGATGCGGAGCTGCAGCTGCGCCCGCGCCGGGGTTGCGGCGGGCAACGCGAGGGCGAGGACGCCGAGGGCGGCCGCGAGGCTGCGCCGGGTGAAGGCTGTTCCAAGCATGGGGAAGTCCGGATATGTCAGGGGGTGCTGATGGAGAGGCCGCCGAGGCGGCGCGACGGAGGGGGCCGAGCCGCGATCACACGGGCGAGAATTCGAACTCGGCGTTGATGGCCTTCCAGTCGTTGTAATACGGCGCGTATTGCGCCGGGATCTTGTAGGGCGCGCAGCGGCGCACCGCCCGGAGCGCGGCCTGGGCGATCGATTGATCGACCGAATTCGAGCCCGACCGCATCACCCGCGGCTCCGTGGTGAGGGAGCCATCCGGGTTCAGGCGGATGTCGAGCATCGGCAGCACGACTCCTTGCGTCGCGCCGGGCGGCGCCGAATAGCACCGTTCGATCTGCTGCTGCAGCATCCCGACGAGGGCATCCCGCAGGGACGGCGAGAGTTTTTGCGCATTGCCGGTCGCCGCCCCGAGGGAGGCGGTGCGCTGCACCTCGCGGCCGGTCGCGCCGGTCGATTGCGAGGGCGCCTTCGAGGCGAGCGTCTGGCGGATGTCGCCGGGGCTGAACTTGTTGGCGAGTTCGGCCTGCTGGCGTGCCTTGGCCTCGGCATCGGCCTTGGCTTTCGCCTCGGCCATCGCCTTCGCCTTGGCTTTCGCGGCGGCCTCGGCCTTGGCCTTCGCCTCGGCTTCCGCCTTGGCCTTGGCTTCGGCGACCTGCTTGCGGTGCTCGGCTTCCGCCTCGGCCTTTGCCGCCGCTTCCGCCTTGGCTTTCGCTTCGGCCTCGGCTTTGGCGTGGGCCTCGGCGTCCGCCTTGGCTTTTGCCTCAGCCTTGGCTTTGGCCTCGGCACGCGCCTTGGCCTTGGCTTCCGCAGCCTTGGCGGCGGCCTCGGCCTCCGCCTGTTCGCGCTCGATCAGCTTCTGGAGTTCTTCGCGCTTCTCGGCCTCCGCCTTGGCCGCGGCCGCCTTGGCCTCGGCGGCCTTGGCCGCTTCCGCCTTCGCAGCCTCGGCCTTGGCGGCGGCCTCGGCCTTCGCTTTGGCTTCCGCCTTGGCCTTGGCCTCCGCGGCTTTCGCCGCCTCCGCCTTGGCTGCTTCGGCCTTCGCGGCTTCTGCCTTGGCCGCAGCGGCCTCCGCCTCTTCCTTCACCGGATCGGCGGTGTCGGCCCGCAGCGGCATGGCGTCCACGGCCGCGAGCTTGGTCTCGGCGGTGCGCGTCGGCGCGGCGGGTGCGTCGGTCTTGGCGTTCTCGGGCTCGCGCTGTTCGAGCTTTTCCGACACGCGGTCGGCCCGGTTCGGGTTCTTCTCGGGCTTTTCCGCGTTGCGCTCGCCCCGGGTCAATTCCGAGAATTGCTGCTCGGTCAGCACCTCGACCGGCACGCCCTCCTGCGCGTCCGGCAGGGCCGGCGCGGCGACCGCGAACAGGGCAGCCGCCAGCACCGCGGCATGGGCCGCGGCCGAGATCCACACGCCCGGTTCGCGGCGGTTGAAAGACTCAGGCCAGCGCAGAGCCACGATGCTTCGCTCCGCTAATTCGATTCCGGTTCGGTCACGAGGGCGACTTTCTTGAAGCCGCCGCCGGTCACGATCGCCATCACCTGCGCGACGCGGCCGTAATCGACCCGCTTGTCGCCCCGGACGAACACGCGCTCCTCGGTGCCGGTCTTCGCGGTCTGCATGAGCTGGGGCACGATGTCGTCGTCCTTCAGCTCGCTCTCGCCGAGATAGACCTCGCCGGTGCGGCGGATCGAGAGCGTGATCGGCTTCACGTCAGAATTGAGCGGGCTCGCCTTCGATTGCGGCAGGTCGAGGGGCACGCCCACCGTCATCATCGGCGCCGCGACCATGAAAACGATCAGCAGCACCAGCACGACGTCGATGAACGGCGTCATGTTGATCTCGTTGATGGCGCCGTGCCCGCGCCGGCCGCGGCGGCGGCGCTTGCCGCCACCCTGGGCGGCCCCCTGCGTCATGGCCATGAGGCTTGCTCCCGCTTCAACCCGGAACGGCGGTCAGGCGGCGAGCGACAGGCGCTCGTCGATCTGGCGCGAGAGGATGGCCGAGAACTCGTCGGCGAAGCCTTCGAGCCGCGACTGCGACTTGGCGACCGAGGCCTGCAGCTTGTTGTAGGCGAGCACCGCCGGGATCGCGGCGAACAGGCCGATGGCGGTGGCGAACAGGGCCTCCGCGATGCCCGGCGCCACCACGGCCAGCGAGGTGTTCTTCGAGGCCGCGATCGAGGTGAAGGCGGTCATGATGCCCCAGACCGTGCCGAACAGGCCGATATACGGACCGGCCGAGCCGATCGAGGCGAGGAACAGCAGGCGCGAATCGAGCCGCTCGACCTCGCGCTGGATCGTCACGTCGAGCACCTTGTCGATGCGCTGGGACAGCGAGTGGATCTGCCGGCCCGAGCCTTCGAACGAGCGTTTCCACTCGCGCATGGCGGCGACGAACAGGGCGCCGAGGCCGGTGGGCTGGCGGTCGTTGAAGGAGCGGTAGAGTTCCTCCAGCGAGCGGCCGGACCAGAACGCCTCCTCGAAGGCGTCCATCTCGGCTTCCGTGCGGCGGAACAGCAATGTCTTGTCGACGATGATCGACCAGCACCAGATCGAGGCGCCGAGCAGGCCCATCATCACGATCTTGACGACGAAATGGGCCTGCCAGAACAGGCCGAACAGGCTCATATCGACGGCGGGCGCGGCCTGCATGGCATCGGCTGGGTTCATCGAACGATCCTCGCGTCGTCAGGGCCGCGCGGCGGCGCGCCGGACTGCCGACTGATCCTTTGAGCGATGAGGCTTGAGATCACTCGCGAATCTGTCGAAAGTAAGGGTCGCGCCAAAGCCTCTTCCGAGGCAGGCGGGCGGCCCTCGCAAGGAATGTTTAAGCGCCTGTCAGGGTTAAGGATCGGTTTCTTCGCCGCGCTGCGGCGGCGCCAGGGCCCGACGAAGCGCGTCGGGCAGGCGGATCGCCCGGCCGTTCTTGACGCAGGCCACCACCACCTCGGCCCGCACCAGCAGTTCCTCGCCGCGGCGCACTTCCTGCGCGAGGTGCATCGACGCGCCCCGTAATGCGCTCGACCAGGTCAGCACGTCGATCCAATCGTCCATGCGGGCGGGCTTGAGGAAGTCGAGGCTCATCTTGCGCACGACGAAGACGAGGCCGGCCCCTTCCGCGTGCATGTCCGATTGGTCACCCGCCAGCGACCGCAGCAATTCGGTGCGCCCGCGCTCCATGAAGCGCAGATAGCTCGCGTGATAGACGAAGCCGGAAAAGTCGGTGTCTTCGTAGTAGATGCGCACCGGGAGCCGGTGCGCGTCGGCGTGATCGGTCGGATCCATGGCAGCCCGGGCGCGAGGGATGCCGGTGTTTAAAGCCTCCCGCCCGGCGTGGCGAGGGTCCGCCCCGGATGAAGCGAGGGCCGCCCCGGGGGAGCGGCCCTGCTGGTGTCTCACGAGGCGATGCGATCAGCCGCCGATGCGGTTGGCCAGGCTCGCCGAGTGGGCGTGCTCGTCGGCGATGTAGGGGAGAGCCTCGTTGGCGAAGGTACGGCCGGCGGCGCTGTCGCCGTTGCGGGCATAGGTGTCGTAGAGTGCGAGGGTCCGGGCGTCGGAGCGGGCCTGCTGACCGACATAAGTCCGGTCGAACTCGCGGGCGCTGCGGGCGGATTTCAGGCGCTCCAGACGGGCCTGACCCTGCGGACCGAGGGCGACGCGGCGGCCGGGTTCGGCCGGGCTGTTATCGACGATGCCGACACCGCCGAGCACGCCGCCGACGATGCTGGTGCCGAGATTGGCGGCCAGGGTCACCGGTGCCAGCACCACACCGACCGGATTGTCGAGGCGGGTCGGGATGCCCTGCTGATCGGAGACGACGCGGCCGGAGGCGGTCAGCGACGTGCCCTCGGGCAGCAGCGCCCGGGTGGTGGCCTCACGCTCGACCAGCACCCGGTTGGCGTAGTTGCGCACCTGCGGGTTGCGCGACCGCTCGAGGGCGATGCGGCTCGCCTCGATGCTGGCGGCATCCGAGCGCAGCGCCTCGGCGCGGAAATCCGGGGTCGATCTGCCGGCGGCGCCGATCGGCGCCTCGGAGCCGATGCGAAGCGGCAGGGCATCCTGGGCCAGGGCGGGGGTGGCGAGGGCGGCGACGGACAGGCCGAGAGCAGCCAGGACGGTCGTCTTCATGGCGGAAACTTCCTCGAAAATCGTGCGGTGATCGTTCGATGGGCCGGCGCTCGCGGGGAGCGTGGTCGCGCTTCCAACTTGTGCGCAGCATTCCTGTTCCGCATGCGCGCCGATCTGTGATCACAGGACGCGATGCGCGCCGAGGCGGCTCAGCTTGTGCGCGGCTGGAGCCGAGAAGAATTTAACTGCAATGGTTTGGCTGGACGGAACGATCTGAGCGGCATAGCCGGCCACGAGGCTCGATGTGTTTCCCGAAGCCCGCATCGCGCCAGGATTGGGAAAGCAGATATGCGTTATGCGCATATCGAGGGCGCCGCATCACGCCCGCGAGAGACGTCAGGCCTCCGGGTCGTCGCCGGCCGAGAACAGGCCGAACTGGGTGCCGGGGTCGCGGCGCGGCTCGGCGAAGCCCATGTGGCGGAAGGCGTGGGGCGTCAGCACCCGCCCGCGCGGCGTGCGCTGCACGAACCCCTTCTGGATCAGGTAGGGCTCGATGATGTCTTCGATGGCGTCCCGTGGCTCCGAGAGCGCGGCGGCGATGGTCTCGATGCCGACCGGGCCGCCGCCGAAGGAGCTGGCGATCAGGGTGAGGTACTTCCGGTCCATCACGTCGAGGCCGACGGGATCGACGTCGAGCATCTGCAGCGCCCGGTCGGCGATGGCGCGGCTTACCGTCTGCGCCTCCTCGACGATGGCGAAATCCCGCACCCGGCGCAGCAGGCGGCCGGCGATGCGCGGCGTGCCGCGGGCGCGCTTGGCGATCTCGTTGGCGCCCTCCTCCGACATGCCCAGCCCGAGCACCCGCGCGCCCCGGCGGACGATGAGTTCGAGTTCGTCGATCTCGTAGAATTCCAGACGGATCGGAATACCGAAGCGGTCGCGCAACGGGGTGGTGAGCAGGCCGGCGCGGGTGGTGGCGCCGACGAGGGTGAATTTCGGCAGCTCGATCTTCACCGAGCGGGCGGCCGGCCCCTCACCGATGATGAGGTCGAGCTGGTAATCCTCCATCGCCGGATAGAGGATCTCCTCCACCGCCGGGTTGAGCCGGTGGATCTCGTCGATGAACAGCACATCGCGCTCTTCCAGATTGGTGAGCTGCGCGGCGAGATCCCCGGCCTTGGCGATGACGGGACCCGAGGTCGAGCGGAAATTCACGCCGAGTTCGCGGGCGACGATCTGCGCCAGCGTCGTCTTGCCGAGGCCGGGAGGACCGACGAACAGGACGTGGTCGAGGGCCTGCCCGGTCTTCTTGGCGGCCTCGATGAAGATCTGCATGTTGGCCCGCGCCGCCCGCTGGCCGATGAACTCGGCCAGGCTCAGGGGCCGGATCGACTGATCGACGTCGTCCGGCCGCTGCTCGGGATTCAACAGGGTCTTGCCGGACGGTCTCGAGGGTCTGTCTGCGCTCACGTCGGTCTCGCGGGGCGGCCAATGGCCTTCGCGTTTTGCACATCCGACGCGCCCGCACCACCGCAGGGGCGCGACCCCGCGACAAGGAGAAGCGATTGAGGGGAGCGAACTCGCAACGCGGCCCGAAAAGGCGCCGCGAAGACGCGACGCACGGAAACGACCTGCGGCGGCACATCCCGACCTGCGGCCCCGCAGCGACTTGGTAACCAAGCCAGCGGATGATCCGGCGGTGCACCCGACGAGATCCGCGATGCTCAACGTTGTTTCCGCCCCGCGCAGGGCCAGCCGCGCCCGGCTCCTCGGTGGCACCGGAGCGGCCCTGGCGCTGCTGCTCGCCGGCCCGCTCAAGGCAGAGCCCATGCCGGAGACGCGCACCGATTCCCGGATCAATCTGCGGATCGAGCCGAAGGCCGAGGGCGCGCCCGAGCAGAAGCCTGAGCTGAAGGCCGAGGCGAAGCCCGAACTCCGCCCGGACAAGGCGGAAGCCAAGCCGGCGGACATCAGATCCACGGAAGCCAAGCCCCAGAGCCCGACCAAGGCGGACACGGCACCCACCGAATCCGTTCCTGCCAAGAAGGCCTCGCGGGAATTGCCACCGACGGTCTATGCCAGGGTCTCGGAGGATCCGCTGCCGACCTTCACGGCGCAGACCTTCGTCGAGACCATGCGCGCCGCCGAGCGCTATCAGGTCTATGCCGAGGCCGGCGGCTGGAAGACGCTGCCCGCCGATTTCGCGCCGAAGCCCGGCGACAGCCACCCGGCGATCCCGTCGCTGCGCCACCACCTGACGCTGACCGGCGACCTGCCCGCCGACGCGCCCCCCTCCGATCGCTACGATCCGCCGCTGGTGGCGGCGGTGAAGTCGTTCCAGGCCCGGCACGGTCTTCCCGATGCCGGCATCTTCGGCCGGCTGACGCTGAACGCGCTCAACGTGCCGGCGGAGGTGCGCCAGCGCCAGCTGCGCGCCTCGGCGCAGCGGCTGATGGGATCGAGCTTCGCCTTCGGCGAGCGCTACGTGACGGTGAACATCCCCTCCGCCACCGTCGAGGCGGTGGAGGGCGGTGCGGTCGTCCGCCGCTACGTCGCCGTCGTCGGATCGCCCGACAAGCAGACGCCGCCGGTCGAGACCCGCATCACCGACGTCAACCTCAACCCGACCTGGACCGTGCCCGTCTCGGTGATCAAGAACGAGATCATCCCGACGATGCGGAAGAACCCCGGCTATCTCGCCAAGAACCATATCCGCATCCTCGGCCCCGGCGGCGTCGAGGTCGATCCGACGACCATCGATTGGACCACGCAGAAGGCGGCCAACTACACGCTGCGCCAGGATTCCGGCTTCGACAACTCGCTGGGGCAGGTGCGTATCGACATGCCGAACCGGCACGCGATCTACATGCACGACACGCCCTCCAAATCGCTGTTCGCCGGTTCGGTGCGGTTCCACTCGCATGGCTGCGTTCGCGTCGGGCAGGTGAAGGAATTCGCCGCCTGGCTGCTCCAGGGAACCGAGGGGCCGAACGGAGCCGGCTCGACCTGGGGGCCGATCGAGATCGAGACGGCCATCGCCACGGGGGAGCGGCGCGACGTGAAGCTCGTCAAGCCGACGCCCGTCGCCTTCGTGTACCTGACCGGCTACGCCACGACGGACGGCCGCGTGCATTTCCGCGACGACATCTACGGCCTCGACACGCCCCCTGCTCCTGCCGCCGCGACGCCGACCGCGCCCGATGTCGCCACGACGGGCGCCATCGCCCCCCGCGCGACGCCCGCGCCGCGCCGTCCCGTGACCGCGCCGAAGCCGGACGCGTCGGCCGCTTCGCCCGCGAAGACCGTGTCGGCGAAGCCGGCCCCCGCGAAATCCGCAATCGCAAGGCCTGAACCGGTAAAGCCCACGCCGGAGGCAGCGGCTGCCCCGGCGCCGAAGCCGCAGGCCCGCAAGGTCGCCCCGCCGCTCGAGCGCGGGCCGGAGAACGAGCCGGTCCTGCTGCCGCCGGGGCTGGTCGGAGGGCGTGGCTGACACCGCTTCCCATCCACAGCAGCGCAGCCATGCGAGGCGGAACAAAGCTCCCGCGTCCCTCATTCTGCCGTGCGAGTGCCGACGCGACCGTCGTCGGTCGAGCGACCCAGACCTTGAAGGACACCGACCATGGCCAAGGCTAAGCTGCGCGTTGGCAGCGATCGGCTCAACACCCCGACCGATCTCGACCCGAACGATGTCGCGAAGATCTCCGAGGGCCTGACCGTCCTGCTGTCGGACCTGTTCGCGCTCTACATCAAGACCAAGAATTTTCACTGGCATGTCAGCGGCCCGAACTTCCGCGACTACCACCTGCTGCTCGACGAGCAATCGCAGCAGATTTTCTCAATCATCGACGCCGTGGGCGAGCGCGCCCGCAAGATCGGCGGCACGACCCTGCGCTCCCTCGGTCAGGCCGAGCAGCTCAAGCGCATCGCCGACAACAATGCCGAGTATGTCAGCCCGCTGGAGATGCTCAAGGAGCTGCGGGACGACAACAAGAACCTGACCGCCAACATGCGCGAGCTG
This sequence comes from Methylorubrum zatmanii, assembly GCF_014845115.1. Lineage (GTDB taxonomy): Bacteria > Pseudomonadota > Alphaproteobacteria > Rhizobiales > Beijerinckiaceae > Methylobacterium > Methylobacterium zatmanii. Next base: position 23,223 of record NZ_NKUI01000131.1, read on the forward strand.
CACGGCGTCACCGACGACGCCAAGGACGTCTCGACCACGAGCCTGCTCGAGGAGTGGATCGACCAGTCCGAGGAGCGCACGTGGTTCCTCTACGAGGCCACCCGCGAGGCCACCGAGGGCGGCCACTGACGGTTTCACCGGCGCCCGAGGGCGTTCGACCAGGGCCGCCGACCCGTCGAGGGTCGGCGGCTTTTTCCTTCTCCGGCCTTACTCCCCGACCTTCAGCGTCGCCTGGACGAGGCTCGGATCGTCCGGCACCGGCCGCTCCTCGAAGCCGAGATGCCGGCAGACCGCCCGCATCGCCCTGTTCTCCGTGAGCACACTGCCCTCGACCCGCGCGATGCCCTCGGCCTTCGCCCAGTCGAGCATCATGCGCATCAGCGCGATGCCGAGCCCGGTGCCCTTGATGTCGGAGCGCACCAGAATCGCGAACTCGCCGGATTCGTGGTTGGCGTCGGCATGCAGCCGCACGGCGCCGAGCATCCGCTGATCCTCCTCCGCCGCCTCCTCGATCGCCACGAAGGCGATGGCCCGCGAGTAATCGAGCTGCGTCAGCCGGGCGAGGAAGACGTGGCTGAAATCCCGGACGGGGGCGAAGAAGCGCAGGCGGACGTCCTCGGGATCGACCTGGGCGAAGAAGGTGCGGAACATCCCTTCGTCATCCGGCCGCACTGGGCGCACATGGATGTGCCGCTCCCCGGCGACCAGCCGCCGCTCCCAATCCGACGGGTAGGGCCGGATGGCAAAGCGCGGATGCCAGTTGCCCCGGCGCCGGGTCTGACTTCCGGTCTCGGGCGCGACCCGGACCCGCGCATCGAGGGCGACGACGCCCTCGGCATCGGCCAGCAGCGGGTTGATGTCGAGTTCGCGCACCGCCGGCAGGTCGGCGGCGAGCTGGGACAGCTTCACCAGCACCAGGGCGATGGCGGAGAGATCCGCTGCCGGCACGTCGCGATAGGCGGCGAGCCGCCGGGCCACGCGGGTGCGCCCGATCAGCTCGCTGGCCAGGGCGAGGTCGAGGGGCGGCAGGGCCAGGGCGCGGTCGTCGATCACCTCGACGGCGGTCCCGCCCCGGCCGAACACCACGACGGGGCCGAAGACCGGATCTTCCGCGAGGCCGGCGATCAGCTCCCGGCCCTGCGGCCGGCGCAGCATCGGCTGCACCGCGAAGCCCGCCACCCTGGCCTCCGGGCGCAGGGCGCGGACACGGGCGATCATGGAATGCGCCGCCTCGCGCACATCCGCCTCCGAGGTGAGGCCGAGGCGGACCCCGCCCACCTCCGACTTGTGCACCACGTCCGGCGAGACCAGCTTGAGCGCCACCGTGCCGCCGCCGGCGATCAGCGGCCAGGCCGCGGCGGCGGCGCCGTCGGGATCGGGCGCGAGCGAGACCGGCAAGGATTCGATGCGATAGGCGGCGAGCAGTTCGGTGACCGCATAGGGGTCGAGCCAGCTGCGCCCCTCCTCCAGGGCCCGGTCGACGACGCGCCGGGCGGCAGCGACATCGGGCGAGAAGTCCCGGGGCAGCGCATCCGGCGTGCGCATCAGGTCGCTCTGGGCCTCGCGGTAGCGGACGAGGTGGAGGAAGCCCTCCACGGCGTCGGCATCGGTGGCGAAGAGCGGAATCTTGGCCTCCGCGTAGATCCTGCGGATCGCCTCGTCCTCACCGATCGAGACCGCGAAGACCGGTTTGCGGCGGCCCGATGCCCGCGCCATGGTCACGGCATCGGCCACGCTTCTGGCGACTTCGCGGCTCCCCGCCCGCGCGGTCGGCACGTGGACGGAGAGCAGGGCGTCGCTGTCGCGGCCGCCCAGCAGGGGCTCCAAGGCGCGGGCATAGTCCTGCGGAACCGCGTCGATCCCGAGATCGAGAGGGTTGGTCTGGCTGCCGTGCTGCACCGGCTCGATCGATTTCGCGCCGGCTTCGCCGAGAGTCGCGAGGGTTCCGCCGAAATCGGCGAGCCGGTCGGCGGCGAGCGCACCGATGCCGCGCCCGTTCGAGACGATCATCAGCCGGTTGCCGGGGAAGGGGCGCTGGCGGCCCAGGGTTTCGACGGCGGAGAACATCGCATCGAGTCCGTCCACCGTCAGCAGGCCGGCCCGGCGGAAAGCGGCCTCGTAGACGGCGCCGGGCCGGGCGAGCGCTCCGGTATGGGTCTCCGGCCGGTGGTCGGGCGCCTCGTGGCGGCCGATCCGCAGCACCACCACCGGCTTGGCGCGGGCCGCCGCCCGGGCGGCGGTGAGGAACTTGCGCGCATCGGCGACGTGGTGCAGCGACAGGACGATGGCGCGGGTGCGGCTGTCCTCCGCGAAATGGTCGAGGCAATCGGCCACGTCGATATCGGCCGAGCGGCCCAGCGTCATCACCGCCGAGAAGCCGACGCCGTGGCGCCAGGCCCATTCGGCGATGGCCGAGGCGACGGTACCCGATTGCGAGACGAGGGCGAGATCGCCGGGATTGGGCGGCCGCGCCAGCAGGCTCGCATTGAGGCCGCCCGCCGGGACGCTGAGGCCGATGCTGTCGGGGCCGATCAGCCGCAATCCGTGCCGCCGCGCGGCCGCCTGGGCGGCGCCGACGGGCGCCGCCGCGCCGTGCCCGAGATGGGCGGACAGGATCACCGCCGCGGCGGCGCCGACCTGACCCGCCTCCTCCACCACGGCCGGCACCGCCTCCGGCGGCGTGGCGATCATCACGAGGTCCGGCGGCTGAGGGATGTTGGCGAGCCGGGCGCTGCAGGGCAAGCCGTCGACGCTGGCCTCACGGGGATGGACCGGGACGATGTGGCCGGTGAAGCCGCCCGCGCGCAGGCCGTCGATGATCGCCCGGCCGACGGAGCCCGGCCTGTCCCCCGCTCCGACCACCGCGATCCGGCGCGGGGCGAGCAGAGCCTCGAAGCGATAGGTGCTCATGGGAACGGCCTATACCATTTCGAAGCGCCAAACCGAGGGGATTCGCTTCGAAGCGCAATCCTCCCGGCGATGACTTGAGCGGCCGGAGCGTGACGTCCCGATGCCCCGGGCCCGCGCGGATCCGTCGCCGACACGTCGCATGGGCTCAGGGCCGGATTCCGGGCCGGGGCCATGCAAGCCCGTGCTGTGCCGTGTTCTCGGATCCCCGTTCCAACGGCGCGCTCCCGCGAATAGTGTCGGCCGAAGTTTCAAGGCGCGCCGGGCAGCTGTATCGGCCTCGTCTCCCGAAGGCCGGCGGACCGTGTCTGGGGCCGCGGCTCGCCCGGCGCCGATCCAACCAGCCGTGAACGCACCCGTTCCATGCGGGGGCGCGCCGGCCGCATCCCGTTCCCGTCCCGGAGGAATACCGTGCCTTCTTTCGCAATCCGCCAAGCGATGGTCGACGCGATGCGCCGGATGCTCGATCTCAGCCTCAGCCAGGGCACGTCGGGCAACATCTCGGTTCGGTCGGCGGCGGGCTTCCTCGTCACGCCCTCGGGCATCCCGGCGGAGCAACTCGGCCCCGACGATCTCGTCGAGATGGATTTCGAGGGCCGCTACGACCATCCCCTGGCGCCCTCTTCGGAATGGCGCTTCCACCGCGACATCCTCGCCGCCCGACCGGAACTGGGCGCCGTCGTCCACGCCCATCCGCCCTATGCCACCGGCTTCGCGATCTGCGGCCTGGAGATCCCGGCTGTGCATTACATGATCGCCATGGCCGGCGGCCCGACCATCCGCTGTGCTCCCTATGCGCCCTACGGTACGCAGCGCCTGTCGGATCTGGCGCTCGAAGCCCTGGAGGGACGCGGTGCCTGCCTGCTCGCCAATCACGGGATGATCGCGACCGGGCCGAACCTGTCGAAGGCGATGTGGCTCGCGGTCGAGGTGGAGGCCCTGTGCCGGCAATACGCGGTGGCGTTGCAGGTCGGGACGCCGATCGTGTTGTCGGATGCCGAGGTCGCTGAAACTGTGGAACGCTTCAAGTCCTACGGACCTCGGGAGAAGTCCAGCCAGTAACGAAAATTTGCGAAAATTTTAAACAAGGCGTCCGGCCTGCGGCAGGAGGCACACTTGATTTTATTGCGGACCTTCGAATCCGTCTTGCGAAAAAACCCATCAAAGGTTAAATCCTCGCGTATTCCGCGCACCGGGTTAGTCCCTGTCAATAACGGCGCCGCTGAGGCCCCGCGTATTTGATAGAGATCGTTAGCGCATACCCAAAGGAGATATTCAGTATGTCGCTAGAGGACGGCACTATCGACGATCGTGTAGCCCTGACTGTCGATATTATTTCGGCCTTCGTAAGCAACAACTCGATATCGTCGGGTGAGCTTCCGGGTTTGATTGTGTCGGTTCACCGGTCCCTGACCCAATTGTCTGAGAAACCGGCCGAGCCGGAAAACCCGCCTCTGACCCCGGCGGTGCCAATTCGGCGCTCGATCCAGCAGGATTTCTTGATCTGCTTGGAAGACGGCAAGAAATTCAAGTCGCTGAAGCGGCACCTCCGGACGCGTTACAATCTTTCGCCGGATGAATACCGCGCCCGCTGGAACCTTCCCGACGATTATCCCATGGTGGCGCCAAGCTATGCCGCAACTCGGTCGGAGCTTGCGCGGACCATGGGCCTCGGCCAGCAACGCCGGAAATGGCCCGGCAAGGCAGCCCCTCAGGGCGCCTCCGATGTCGTTTCCGAGGGTGAGGCTCCGCGGGCGGAGCGCCGCCGCGGCCGGGCACGCACCGCCGGCGCGGTCTGATCGAAAGCTTGGTGGCGAAGGCTTGGCGGCCGGTCCCGTAGCGGACCGGCCGCCTCCCGCTTCCCCCCGGATCCGGCTCGTCTCGCCTGACGGGAACTTATCCACATGCGATGCGGTGGGCCCCCAGAGCGCGGCGGCGGGACCGACCTTCGGCGTTAGAAGTCGGGCAAGGCCTGGCTGGAATTGTCCGCGCGAGCCGGACCCTGGTCCGACCTCTCGCGGGAGAAACGATGTCAGGCCGGTCGCCCACCGCCCAACGCCTGTTCTGGACGCTCGTGCTCGGCGGCTGCGCCAGCATCCGCTACGGCGCAGTGGCGCTGGCGGCCACCGCGTCGGTTTGTGTGGCCATCCTCGTCCATCGCCTCGACCGGCCGCGCCGGTTCCGATCGCTGGTCCGGCGCATCGCCCGGCGCCACGCGCCCACTCTTGCCCTGCGTCGACGGCAGGAGCGCTTCCTCGATGCCTACGGCAACATGATCGAGGATGGCTGGCTGCGTGAGCGGGACTATTTCGTCGAGCGCACGGTGCTGCCGCTGATCGAGGAGCGTGGCTATTCCGATTATGCGGAGCCGCGCTTCGAGGAGATGGTCGAGATCGTCGAACGTGTCGCCCATGCCCAGGTTTTGCCCGACGAGCGGGAGACGCCGGAGGACGGCATCGCTTACGAGCGTTACTGTGCCGACCTGCTGGAAGAAGCCGGCTGGGATGCCCGGCCGACCGGAGCCAGCGGCGACCAGGGCTGCGACGTGATCGCGGAGAAGGCGGGTCTGCGCCTGATCGTGCAGTGCAAGCGCTATGGTCGCCCGGTCGGCAACGCGGCGGTGCAGGAGGTCGCGGCGGCCGCATTGCACTGGTCCGGCGACATGGCCGCCGTGGTCTCGAATGCGGGCTTTACCCCCGCCGCCCGCAAGCTCGCCGGCACCACGGGCGTCCTGCTCCTGCACCATGACGACCTGCTCGATCTCGTCCCGGAACGCCGGACCGGACGACGCCGCGCCCCGGCAACCGGGCGCTGACCCGCTCGGGCGGCCTATTCCGCGGGGACGACCCGGCTGGCGGGAAGCGCGGCGGCCTTGCGCCGAACGGAGCGCCGCGCCGCCCGCTTGCGCCACCAGATCACGACGCCGGTCGCCGACAGCATCGCCACGACGAGACCCATGAGCGAGATCAGGACCCGCCCCGGCAGGCCGAGGATCCGGCCCGAATGGACCGGGAACTGCGCCTGCACGAACAGGTCGGCGGCGGTGCCGATCCAGGGCTGGCGGTCGCCGATCAGGCGGCCATCCTGCCCGTCGAAATAGATCGCCGCCGGGCCGACGCCGGCGGCGCCGTGATCCTCGCCCGGATGGAAGTAGCGCGCGGTGTAGAAGCCCTGCATCGGCGTGTAGGCCAGGGCCCCGACGGGCTCCGCCCAGCCACGGCGGCGCCCCTCGGCTTCCGCCGCCGCGAGGATACGGGCGTAATCGACGCCCGGCTCGATCGGTGTCAGGGGCGAGACGAAGGGCCGGGTGTTCGACGGATCGGGCGAGATCCGCGAGACGCTCGACATCAGCGGCAGAAACACCTCGCGGTAGAGGTTGAGCGAGAAGGCCGTGAAAGCGAGCAGGAACAGGAGCGCGAAGGTCCAGAGGCTGAAGGCCCGGTGCAGGTCGAAGGTGACGCGGTAGGCGCTGCCGGAGGTCTTCACCATCCAGGCAGGCTTCCATCGCGACCACCAGCCACGGCCGAGCTGCCGCTCCGCCGCCGCCGGCCTGTCCGGGTTGGCACCCTTGCGCACCGGCAGCGTCAGGTAAAAGCCGACGAAGGAATCGGCCATCCAGACGAGGGCGACGATCCCGAGCAGCCAGATGCCCCAGCGTTCCTCGCCCCACATCTCCGGCAGGTGCAGGGAATAGTGCAGCTTGTAGAGGAAGGAGACCAGCGTCTCGCGGGTGATCGGCCAGACCTGGCCCCATTGCCGCCGGCCGAGTTCGGCGCCTGTGACCGGGTCGAGGAAGACCTGATTGTAGCCGAGGGCGTGCAGCCGCCCCGTCGCCGCATCGACCCGCGGCACCACGAACAGCGAGAGCGACTCCCCGGCCTCCGCCGCCAGGGGGAGATAGGCGATCCGGGCACGCGGGTCCCGCGCCTCGAACTGCCGCGCCAGATCGAGGGCGGGGATCGCCTCGCCTCGGCTCGCAACCGTGTGGAGATGCGGGTTGAGCAGATCGTCGAGTTCGTGATCCCAGGAGATCACCGCCCCGGTCAGTCCCGCCACGAACAGGAAGGCGGCGATGGCGAGGCCGGCCCAGCGGTGGAGGAGAACGAAAACGGAGCGCGCCATCAATCCTCGCAATCCCGCGAGCCTCGTTCCGTCGCGACCGATGCCGCGAGAGCGCGTTCGTGGATAGAGATAGCCGGGTCGCAGCGCCAGCCCTTGAGTCGTGCGCGGGACGATCCCGCGTAAAGATCCGGTAAAGACGCCGCCGCGCGGCGCGTGCCTTAACGCCCCTTAAACCCGCCGCAATTAGCCTCTCTCACGAACCTCCCGTGGCACCGTCGCGGCGGGACGAGGCCCGGCGGAAATCGGCCGTTGCGAACGGTCCGTCCAGCCGGTGGCACGGGGTGCGGGACCGGCTGCGGGGCAACCCGGGTGGGCTCGTCCGAAGGGAAACGGTCCGCGCCCCTTTCCGCGCGGAGGACGTTCAAGGGAGCACGGTCGCGGAGTTCACGGTCTTCGGAAAGGCCGGCGGCTCCGGACGCATGAATCGCATGGCGCAGGCAGGCGGACGCAAACCACGTAGCGAGCCCTCCTTCGATATCCCGGAGGGGAGCGAGCCGGGACGCCTCGACGTGCGCCTGTCGCGGAACGACCGGACCGGCGGCGCGGCGCAGCGCAGGTCGGGCGGCGCCTCCGGTTCGGCGCCGCGCAGCAGCGGCCGCAAGACCTCCGGCGGCGGCCGGCGCCCGCCCCGGAAGCGGCGATCCTGGCTCGGCCGGATCGTCTACGCCACGGTCGTGCTCGGCATCTGGGCCGTGATCGGACTGGCCGGCCTCATCGCCTATCACGCCTCGCAGCTGCCGCCGATCGACCAGCTCAGCGTGCCGAAGCGGCCGCCGAACATCGCGATCCTCGCCAGCAACGGCACCCTGCTCGCCAATCGCGGCGAGACCGGCGGCCGCGTCGTGTCGATCAAGGAACTGCCGCCCTACCTGCCCCGCTCCTTCGTCGCCATCGAGGACCGGCGCTTCTACCAGCATTTCGGTGTCGACCCCGTCGGCATCGCCCGGGCGATCGCCCAGAACCTGACCCGGCGCGGGGTGGCGCAGGGCGGTTCGACCCTGACCCAGCAGCTCGCCAAGAACCTGTTCCTGACGCCGGAGCGCTCGGCCTCGCGCAAGATCCAGGAGGCGATCCTGGCGCTGTGGCTGGAGCACAAATACTCGAAGGACGAGATCCTCGAACTCTACCTGAACCGGGTCTATTTCGGTGCCGGCGCCTACGGCGTCGAGGCTGCGGCGCAGCGCTATTTCGGCAAGCCGGCCAAGAACGTGACGCTGGCGGAGGCCGCCATGCT
>NZ_NKUI01000132.1 GCF_014845115.1 Methylorubrum zatmanii
TTCGCCCCCTTGGGAGGCCCGTTGGCAGGCCCCTTCGCCCTGCCCGGCTTGGCCTTGATCCCGCTTCGCTTGGGGCCGCCGCCCCTCGCCCCGGACCGGCTGCGGCCCTCCGACAGGATCTCGAAGCGCAGGGCGCCGGCCACCGCCGCCGCCTCGACGAGACGCACCTCGACCGTGTCGCCGAGGCGGTAGGTCTCGCCGCTGCGGTCGCCGACGAGGGCGTGCAGCGCCTCGTCGTGGCGGTAATACTCGGCGCCGATGGTGGAGACCGGCACGAAGCCGTCAGCCCCGGTCTCGTCGAGCTTCACGAACAGGCCGGAGCGCGTCACGCCGGAGATCCGGCCCGAGAAGGTGGCGCCGACCCGGTCGGCGAGATAGCCGGCGATGAGCCGGTCGATGGTCTCGCGCTCGGCCGCCATCCCCCGCCGCTCGGCTCCCGAAATCTGCTCGGACACCGCTTCGAGCATGCCGGGCGTGGTCTCGGCGGACAGGCCATCCTTGCCCAATCCGCAGGCACGGACCAGCGCCCGGTGAACGATGAGATCGGCGTAGCGGCGGATCGGCGAGGTGAAGTGAGCGTAGCGGCGCAGGTTGAGGCCGAAATGGCCCAGATTCTGTGCAGCATAGACCGCCTGTGCCTGCGAACGCAGCACCACCTCGTTGATGAACGGCGCGTGCTCGCTCTCGGCCACCTGGGCCAGGATGCGGTTGAACAGGTCGGGCCGCAGCGCCCCGGCCTTGGTCATCTTGATGCCCACGGAGGCGAGCACCTCGGAGAGCGCCCGCATCTTCTCCAGAGCCGGCTCGTCGTGGATCCGGTAGATCAGCGGCGAACCCGCCTTCTCCAGGGTCTCGGCCGCCGCCACATTGGCCTGGATCATGAACTCCTCGATCAACCGGTGCGCCTCCAGACGCTCCGGCACGATCACCCGGTCGACGCCGCCCTCCGCGTTGAGCAGCACCTTGCGCTCCGGCAGGTCGAGGGCGAGCGGGCCGCGGGCGTCGCGGGCCCGCTTCATCGCCTCGTAGGCGGCGTAGAGCGGGCGCAGCGCCGTCTCCAGGATCGGCCCGGTCCTCTCGTCCGGGCGACCGTCGATGGCGGCTTGCGCCTGCGCATAGGCGAGCTTGGCCGCCGAGCGCATCAGGATGCGGTGGAAGCCGTGGCTGCGCTTGACCCCATCGGCACCGATCACCATGCGCACGGCGAGCGCCGGGCGGTCCTCGCCCTCGCGCAGCGAACAGAGATCGTTCGAGATGCGCTCGGGCAGCATCGGCACCACCCGGTCGGGGAAATAGACCGAATTGCCGCGCAGCAGGGCCTCGCGGTCGAGGGCGGAGCCCGGCCGAACGTAGGCGGCCACGTCGGCGATGGCGACGGTGACGATGAAGCCGCCGGCATTGGCCGGATCGGGATCGGGCTGCGCCATCACCGCGTCGTCGTGGTCCTTGGCGTCCGGCGGATCGATGGTGATCAGCGGCAGTTCGCGCCAATCCTCGCGGCCGCGCTTGGTCGCGGGCTTCACCGCATCGGCCTCGGCCAGAACCTCCTTGGGGAACACGTGAGGGATGTTGTGGATATGCAGCGCGATCAGGCTCACCGCCTTCTCGGAGCCGAGCGAGCCGAGCCGCTCGGTCACGCGGCCCCGGGGCAGGCCGAACTTGGTCTCGCGCTCCACCGCGACGCTGACGAGATCGCCGTCACGGGCCTCCCCCTCCTCACCGGCGGGAATCGCAATTTCCTTGCCCTGCGATCTCTTCTCCACCGGCAGGAGACGCCCGCCGTCGCGGCCGGCGCGATAGACGCCGATCACCTCCGCCCGGTTCTTGCCGATCACCTTGACGACGCGGCCGGTATAGCGGCCGGGCGCCTCCGGGTCGGGCGAGACGCGGATCAGCGCGCGGTCACCGAGGCCGGGCGCCGGGCGGTTGCTCCTGCGGCCGGCGCGGGGCACCTCGACCACGATCTTCGGAGCCTCTCCCTCGCCCTCCCATTGCGCCGGGCGGGCGACGAGATCGCCGTCGCGATCCCGCGAGACGATGTCGGCGAGCACCACAGGCGGCAGGCTCCCCCCCGTGCCGCCTTTGCGGAACCCGCCGCGGCCGCGCGAAAGACCGCCCTCCGCCTCGATCTCCTTGAGGATCGCCTTGAGGCCGATCTTGTCGGCCCCGCTCAGGCCGAAGGCCTTGGCGATCTCCCGCTTGCCCACCGTTCCGGGGGCGTCGGCGATGAAGGCGAGGATCTGTTCGCGGGAGGGAAGAGCGGGAAGGCCCGTCTTCGGAGTGATGCGTTTGGCCAAGGACAGGGCTCGCCGCGCCGCTCGGATGAGCCGGCGCGCAGGATTTTCGATGAGAGGGAGACCGTTGACGATCCCGGCGTCCCGGGAAGATGGGCCTTTCCCCGTTCGAGGACAACGCTATGGTGGTGTCCGTGAACAGGTTCGCCCCGTTCTCACCCCGTCGAGGCCGACTTTCGGATCCGCTCGACCGCGCCATCCACGTCGAACCCGGCGCGGGTGAGGTCTTCGAGGGTGAAGGGCGACGCCTGCGGCAGGGTCAGGCTGACCCTCCCCTCCTCCGGCTGAAGCGCGGGCGCCTCAGCGGCGCGGACCGCCAAGGTCCAGGCGCCGTCGATCCGGATATCGGCCGCCTCCGGCGGGTCGGCGGCAAGCACCGCGATCCTGGCGGCGGCCTCCCTCCGGAAGGCGAGGCTGCGGTGGTCGTCCGAGACCAAGGCCGCCTTGATCAGTTCGGCCAGCGCGTCCCTGACCCTGTCCACGCTCGGATTCATCCGTTCCTCTCCGCTTCGCATCGAGACGAACAATCGGAACGGTAGCGCCTGGGTTCACCGTGCCGCGCACTGCGACGGCGCGGCGGAGGGTGTGCGGCGGGAACGGTCGGGCTCAGTACGGCGTGCCGCCCTCGGCCCGCTTCGCCTTCAGCGCCTCGGCGTACCACGTCAATTCGTCAAGGAATTTTTGAGCCGCACGGCCGAGCCAATCCTCGGCGGGCTCGCCCGCCTCGCTCAGGGCCTTGTGGATGCGCGGGATCGGCAGCAGCGAGGGGATGCTCGGCGTGCCGAGTTCGGCCAGCATCGCCCGCAGCTGCATCGCCGCGCGCACTCCGCCATATTGCCCGGCCGAGTAGCAGCAGATGGCCGAGGGCCGCCAGAAATACTCCTCGAGGAAATGATCCAGGGTGTTCGACAGGGCCGGCGGGATCGAATGATTGTACTCGGCCGAGATCACCACGAAGGCATCGGCGCCACGGAAGAGGGAGGCCAGCCGTTCCAGCGGCTCCGGCGCCTCGCCCTTCGGATATTCCTTGTACATCCGGTCGAGCAGCGGGAGTTGCAGCTCAGCCGGGTCGACCAGCGGGGCCACGTGGCCGCGGGCTTCGAGGCGCGCGACGAGAAACCGAGCGGCGCGGATGCCCTGGCGCTCGCTGCGGACCGTGCCGAGGATGACGGGGATGGTGAGGGGCATGGCTATCTCCTGCACGCAGACGGCTCGGGCCGAGCAGAGAGTGTTGAGCGAGGTTCCGGCATGGGCTTGGGTCGAAAACCTGCTCCATTCGAAGCGAACCGATGCTCGCGCGCAAGCCAATCACCAAGGGCAACGCGCGCCTAAAGCCCCTTGCGCAGGTGATCGCGAACGAGAGTGAAAAAGAACCGAAGACCTTCCGGGTTGATATAAATATCCGATTGAGTCAGCCGCCAGAGCTTGTCCAATTCGTCCGGCGCCAAGTCGCTCTGCAGAATCTGCCCGACGAAATGGTACAGCCGCTTCCGATCCTCGCCTCGGAAGGTGCGGGCGACGTCGCCGACGACCTTTTCGAGGCCGTCGCACCGAAAGTCGATGTCCTGGTGGAAGAGCGATCCGAACCGAATGAATTCCGGCGTCGGCGGCAGGCGGCCGAGCCGCCGTCTAGCACGGTTCCGCAGCTTCGTTCTCTGGCTCATGATGCGAGGCGGGCCCACCCATCGCTTCAATCCTTGGATTGCAATTATATCCTTTCGCAACCCAAGACGTGAGAACCGTTGGAAAGAAAACGCCGGAGCCCCTTCCGAGGCCCCGGCGCGCGGTCCGTCGCGGCGAGCCGGGCATCGCGCCCGGCCCGATTCGATCAGAGCGAGTAGTAGTTCACGAACTCGATCGGGTGCGGGGTCATCTCGTAGCGCAGCACCTCGGTCATCTTCAGTTCGATGAACGAGTCGATCTGGTCGTCCGAGAACACGCCGCCGGCCTTGAGGAAGGCGCGGTCCTTGTCGAGGTTCTGCAGCGCCTCACGCAAGCTGCCGCAGACGGTCGGGATCTTCTTCAGCTCCCGCGGCGGCAGGTCGTAGAGATCCTTGTCCATGGCCGGGCCCGGATCGATCTTGTTGATGATGCCGTCGAGGCCGGCCATCAGCAGCGCCGAGAAGGCGAGGTAGGGGTTGGCCATCGGATCGGGGAAGCGGACCTCGACGCGCTTGGCCTTCGGGTTGGTCGTCCACGGAATCCGGCAGGAGGCCGAACGGTTGCGGGCCGAATAGGCCAGCAGCACCGGGGCCTCATAGCCCGGCACCAGACGCTTGTAGGAGTTGGTGGACGGGTTGGTGAAGGCGTTGAGCGCCTTGGCGTGCTTGATGATGCCGCCGATGTACCACAGGCATTCCTGGCTGAGGTCGGCGTACTTGTCGCCGGCGAAGAGCGGCTTGCCGTCCTTCCAGATCGACTGGTGCACGTGCATGCCCGAGCCATTATCGCCGTAGACCGGCTTCGGCATGAAGGTGGCGGACTTGCCGTAGCTCTGCGCCACGTTGTGGATGCAGTACTTGTAGATCTGCATGTGGTCGGCAAGCGTGGTGAGCTTGTCGAACTTCATGCCGAGCTCGTGCTGGGCGGAAGCGACCTCGTGGTGGTGCTTCTCGACCTTCACGCCCATCGACTGCATCGCGGCCAGCATCTCGCCGCGCATGTCCTGGGCCGAATCCTGCGGCGGCACCGGGAAGTAACCGCCCTTGGTCTGGATCCGGTGGCCGAGATTGCCGCCCTCGTAATCGGTGAAACCGTTGGTCGGCAGCTCGGTGGAGTCGAGCTGGAAGCCGGTGTGATACGGGTCGGCGCCGAACTTCACGTCGTCGAACACGAAGAACTCGGCCTCGGGGCCGACGAAGATCTCGTCGCCGATGCCGGTCGAACGCAGATAGGCCTCGGCGAGCTTGGCGGTCGAGCGCGGATCGCGGGCATAGGGCTCGCCGGTGGAGGGCTCCAGCACGTCGCAGACGATCGACATGGTGGAGGCGGAGAAGAACGGATCCATGCAGGCGGTGGAGGGATCCGGCATCAGCAGCATGTCGGATTCGTTGATCGCCTTCCAGCCGGCGATCGACGAGCCGTCGAACATGGTGCCGTCCTGGAAGATCTCCTCATCGACCAGGGAGACGTCGAAGGTCACGTGCTGCCACTTGCCGCGCGGGTCGGTGAAGCGGAAGTCGACGTACTTCACGTCGTTGTCTTTGATGGCCTTCAGCACATCAGCGGCCGTACTCATCGTGTGCGTCTCCTCGGCAATGTCCGGAAGCGGGTGGCGGACTCTTCCCCCGGGGCGGGGGTGTCCTCGGCCGGCCCGTTCATGCGACTCGGCTGATCAATCGGGCGACAGGGGCTTCTGCGGGGGAGGCCGTCCGCCGCATCCGGGGCGCGAACCGCCTCACGGCAGCTCCCGTGCATGGGGAGCCCTCCCGCCGAGCCCGATGGCGCGGTGGGCGTGTCCTGCGAGACAATCGGCTCCTGATCCGGGCACCGTCCCCACTCCCGCCTCCGACCGGTCTGGCCAGCCGGCGCGGACGATATCGCCCAGGCTTCGTCGTTGCCACCCGTCCCAGGGCAAAAATCCGCGCCGCGCCGGGCCTTTCGAGGGATTTTGTCCCCACCCTCGCCCGTGCCCGCAGTCGCATTTGCCGCAGGAACCATTCCGCACTTTCCCTGGCGCTGGCATGCAAAATGCTAGACGGCGAAGCGAAGCGTGGGCCGGAAGGCCTGCCTTCGGGGGTCGGGCTGGCGCCCTGCTCCTCGGTGGATCGTCGTCCTCGGACGTGGCGGGCAAAACCGCCGGACGCGCGGCACCCACCGGGGACAGCAGACTGGAAAACGGCGCCGGTTCCGAAAAAAGGTTTCGTAGGACACGGATCCTCAAGGCACGAGAGACTCGGAATGACCAAGTTTAAGCTCGAGTACATCTGGCTCGACGGTTACACCCCGACTCCGAACCTGCGCGGCAAGACGCAGATCAAGGAGTACGACAGCTTCCCGACCTTCGAGCAGCTCCCGCTTTGGGGCTTCGACGGCAGCTCGACGCAGCAGGCCGAGGGCTCCTCCTCCGATTGCGTGCTGAAGCCCGTGCGCCACTTCCCCGACCCGGCCCGCACCAACGGCGTGCTCGTGCTGTGCGAAGTGATGATGCCGGACGGCAAGACCCCGCACCCGTCCAACAAGCGCGCCACCATCCTCGACGATGCCGGCGCCTGGTTCGGCTTCGAGCAGGAATACTTCCTCTACAAGAACGGCCGTCCGCTCGGCTTCCCCGAGACCGGCTACCCCGCCCCGCAGGGCCCGTATTATTGCGGCGTCGGCGCCTCGAATGTCGGCCCCGTGGCGCGCAAGATCGTCGAGGAGCATCTCGACCTCTGCCTCGCCGCCGGCATCAACCACGAAGGCATCAACGCCGAGGTGGCCAAGGGCCAGTGGGAATTCCAGATCTTCGGCAAAGGCTCCAAGAAGGCCGCCGACGAGATGTGGATGGCGCGCTACCTGCTGCAGCGCCTGTGCGAAAAGTACGAGATCGACATCGAGTACCATTGCAAGCCGCTCGGCGACACCGACTGGAACGGCTCGGGCATGCACTGCAACTTCTCGACGACGTTCATGCGCGAGACCGGCGGCAAGGACTATTTCGAGGCGATGATGGCGGCCTTCGAGCGCAACCTCGAAGACCACATGGCCGTCTATGGCCCGGACAACCACATGCGCCTGACCGGCAAGCACGAGACGGCGCCGTGGAACAAGTTCTCCTACGGCGTGGCGGATCGCGGCGCCTCGGTGCGCGTGCCCCACTCCTTCGTCAACAACGGCTACAAGGGCTACCTTGAGGACCGCCGCCCGAACTCCATGGGCGACCCCTACCAGATCGCCTCGCAGGTCCTGAAGACGATCTCCGAGGTTCCGCTCCCGAGCGAAGCCGCGCAGAAGGCCGTCGCGTAAGGCTCTCGAGGCCGAGAATCGAGGCTCGAAACAAGCCGCCCCCGTCGAAAGTCGGGGGCGGCTTTTTTGTTCGAGCTCGCTTGTTCGAGCTCACTTGCCGGCCAAATTCCATCGTCCTCATGCCGAATCGGCCGCGCGAGGGGGCCTCGGGATGAGGGTGAAGACGGGATACTGGAGAGGCCGGCGCCTCACACCCCGAAGATCGACCAGCCGGTGCGTTTCACCAGCATCTCCAGGGCGATGCGCCCGAGATGGGAATTGCCCGCCGCATCCAGGCCCGGCGACCAGACGCAGATCGAAGCCTTGCCCGGCGCCACCGCCAGGATGCCGCCGCCGACGCCGCTCTTGCCCGGCAGGCCGACCCGGTAGGCGAAATCGCCCGAGCCGTCGTAATGGCCGCAGGTGAGCATGATGGCGTTGATCCGCCGCGCCCGCTCGGCCGAGATCACCGTGTGTCCGGCCAGCGGGTGGAGCCCGGAATAGGCCAGATAGAGCCCGGCGGTGGCGAGCTGGCGGCAGCTCATCGCGATGGCGCAGTGGTGGAAATAGACGCCGAGCGTGTAATCGACCGGGTTCTCGATCACCCCGAACGAGCGCATGTAATTGGCGAGCGCCGCGTTGCGGAAGCCGGTGCGCTTCTCGGATGCCGCCACCTTCTCGTCGATGGCGATGCCGTTGTCCTGCGCCAGGAACTGCATGAAGCGCAGGATCTCGCCCAGCGCCTCACGCGGCTGGTGACCCGACAGGATTACGTCGGTGACGGCGATGGCGCCCGCATTGATGAAGGGGTTGCGCGGGATGCCGTTCTCGCGCTCCAGCTGGACGATGGAGTTGAATGGGCTGCCCGAGGGCTCGCGGCCGACCCGGCGCCAGAGCCGGTCGCCGACCATGCCGAGGGCCAGGGTCAGGGTGAAGACCTTGGAAATGCTCTGGATCGAGAAGGGGATGTCGGCATCGCCCCCCACGGCGGCCCGGCCGTCGCCATCGATCACCACCAAGCCGAAAGCCTGCGGATCGACGCCGGCCAGTTCGGGGATGTAGCGCGCCACCTCGCCCCGGTCGGGCCGCGCCCGCATCTCCTCGGCGATGTCTCTGACGATGGTATCGAGATCGGGCACGGCGTCGCTCGGCTAGGGCGCTCTCAGCGGATCGCCCTGAAGACCGAAGCTGGGGCGATCCGCTGGGTTTCTGGCTTTTGGCATCGTCTTCGTCCGAAAGCCGTGAACAGCTTTCGGGACGATGCCTTCGGAGCGCGGACGGCGCCGGCCCTTCACGAAGCAGGCCAGCCCGACACCCTTCTCCGGGGCCGCCCGGATCAGATCGCGTCGGAGCCGGTCTCGCCGGTGCGGATGCGGATCGCTTCCTCGATCGTCGAGACGAAGATCTTGCCGTCGCCGATCCGGCCCGTCTGGGCCGATTTGCGGATCGCCTCGACGGCGCCCTCGACCAAGGCGTCGGAGAGCACGATCTCCAGCTTCACCTTGGGAAGAAAGTCCACGACGTACTCGGCGCCGCGGTACAGCTCGGTATGGCCCTTCTGCCGGCCGAAGCCCTTCGCCTCGATCACGGTGATGCCCTGGAGGCCGACCTCCTGGAGCGCCTCCTTCACCTCGTCGAGCTTGAACGGCTTGATGATCGCCTCGATCTTCTTCATCCGGAAAAGCCCGATCCGTGCGCGTCTTTCACTTCCCTCTTTATCTACCATCGCCGTCGCGCGACCGCCACGGCGTTTTGACTCCGCATTCCGGCAAGATGCGCACGAAACAGGCAAGCAAGGCGGAATATGTAGGCATTTTCGCCTCAACCGGTGAAATTTAGGGCATATGGTGGATCCGTTACATGCATGAGCCGGTGGAACCCCGAGGAATCGCGAACCGCCTGCTCACCGTTGAGGCGATGCGCCGGGTCGATGCGGCGGCGATCGCGGGTGGCATCCCCGGTCTGACGCTGATGGAGGCGGCCGGCGCCGCCGTCGCCGAGCGCGCCCGGGGTCTCCTGCCGGAGGGAGGCCGGGCCCTGGTTCTGTGCGGCCCCGGAAACAATGGCGGGGACGGCTTCGTCGCCGCACGGCTCCTGGCGGAGGCCGGCTACAGGGTGGATCTGCGGCTGCTCGGCGAGCGTGGCGCCCTCACAGGCGACGCGGCCCTGGCCGCCGAAGCCTGGCCCGGCCCGGTCGGCCCGGCGGAGGCGGAGTTGGCCGCGGCCGACCTCATCATCGATGCCCTGTTCGGCGCCGGCCTCTCGCGCGATCTCGACGGGTTGGCGCGCGCCCTGGTGGAAGCCGTCAACCGCGCGGACTGCCCCGTTCTCGCCGTGGATATGCCGAGCGGCGTCGATGGCGACAGCGGCGCGGTCCGGGGGGCTGCCGTGGCCGCGACCGAGACGGTCACCTTCGTCGCCCTCAAGCCCGGCCATCTGCTGCAGCCGGGCCGGGCGCGATGCGGCGTGCTGCACGTGGCCGATATCGGCACGGGCGAGGCCGCCTTCGCCGCCGGCATCGCCGGGCAGGACAGAGTCCTCTTCCACAACCGGCCCGGCCTGTGGACGCTGCCCCGGCTCGCCGCCGCCAGCCATAAATACACTCGCGGCCACGCCCTGGTGCTGTCGGGCCCGGCCTATCGCACCGGCGCGGCCCGGCTCGCCGCACGGGGGGCGCTGCGGATCGGGGCGGGACTGGTGACGGTGGCCTCGCCAGCCTCGGCCCTGCCGGAGAACGCGGCCCATCTCACCGCGATCATGCTGCGCGCTTGCGAGAACGCCGACGATCTCGACGACATGCTCGCCGACGAGCGGCTGAACGCCCTGCTGCTCGGCCCCGGCCTCGGCACCGGTCCCGCCACCTGCGATCTCGTCGCGGTGGCGGCAGCCGCCGGTCGTGCCCTGGTGCTCGACGCCGATGCCCTCACGAGTTTCCGCAGCGAGGTCCGCACCCTGGCCCGTCACATCCGCGACGGCGAGGCGTCGGCGGTGCTCACCCCGCACGAGGGGGAATTCGTCCGCCTTTTCTCCGGGACCGAAGCGGTGGCCGAGGGCCTCGCCAAGACCGAACGGGCGGCGCGGGCCGCGCGGATCGCCGGCGCCGTCGTGGTGCTCAAGGGCGCCGACACCGTGATCGCCTCGGCGGATGGGCGCATCGCCATCAACGATCACGGCTCGCCGCATCTCGGCACCGCCGGCTCCGGCGACGTGCTCGGCGGCCTGATCGCCGGCCTGCTGGCCCAGGGCATGGCCCCGTTCGAGGCGGCCTGCGCCGGGGTCTGGCTGCACGGCGATGCCGGGCTGCGCTT